>NZ_PSQF01000077.1:0-13004 GCF_003324125.1 Subdoligranulum sp. APC924/74
CAACCCGACATTATCGAGCATTTTGGCAACGCAGATGCCGTGCCGCAGCTGCCGGAGCGGTGCTTAAGCCGCAAGGCTGGAATTGTGCGGTGTTGCCTAAGGCAAGCTGTGCCGCTAAACGCGAAAATTTATTTCAAAAACAGATAAAAAGTGCTTGACGAACCACTTGAAACATGGTATAGTATACGCATGGTTAGCGAGAACTAACCGACAGGGCCGCTTTTGCTGACGGCGCATGGAATGCCTCCCATCGCCGTGGCCCAGAAAAGGAACAGGCTTGCTCCCTGCTCCTGTCAAAGTCAGGCAGTTCTCCGTTTCAGGTGTTTGCTCTGCACCTTTTTCATTGCCTGAATCAAAACAATATAGCCCTCTCCCCAGCTGCTCCTTGGGAAGAGGGCTTTATTGTTTTGTTTTTATGTGGAGGTTGGGGAAGAATGGGGGCGGGTGGAAGATATAAATTACGGATCCACGGTGTGGGCCGCGCCGGTACCTCTACCGTGTTCCAGCAGGCTGTATTTGCCCTGTGTGATTCCACAAAGACTCTACGCTGCCTGGTGCCGGCAAGTCGGGCAGGAAGATTCAAAAACGAAAAACAAACCCGCGAAAAAACGATGAAAATAAGACGCGAACCCAAGATGCAATATATCCTGCTGTTCTTTGGGCAACACCGCACAATTCCCACCTTGCGGCTTAAGCACCGCTCCGGCAGCTGCGGCACGGCATCTGCGTTGCCAAAATGCTCGATAATGTCGGGTTGCGGTACCCGCATCGTGCTTCGGGGGCAAAAGCCCCTCGCACTCTGCGACCGCTGCCCCTGCTTCGGTTCGCTGCATCCGCCACTGGCGGCGCTCACCTTTACAGCATCCAGTATTATCTGCGCTTTTGGCTTAGCATCTGCCGCACCTCGCACGCCGTATCGGCACTTAGAATTATGCGGTATTGCCTTTGATAATTATAGCTAAAATGATTGAAAGCCGCATCTTAATATGATAAAATGTAAATATTCATATGACATAAAGAGGAAAGAAAAAAGCTGGTTTTGCCCTGTGGGGAAAAGGCCTTTGCGGGCTTGCAGGCAAAACGGCATTGCGGTAGCTTTGCCGCAAAATACTGGTGCTGCCTTATCAACGGGGCGCAGTGGTATGCAGGCCGGCGGGCCTGGGATATGAAGAAAACTTGGAAGAAAAGGGAAACAGGGTATGATTACAAAGCGCGAAAAGCTGCAGTATGTCTATGTCTTTTTAACAGACCTTGCAGCTCTGGCCGCCAGTGTGATTCTGGCATGGCTGATCGTTGGCGGCATTATGGGGCAGCTGCTGCCTTACAGTGTTCTGGATTGGGTTCAGGCGCTGGTTTTGCTGGTGCTGGCCTATACCGTTACATTTTTCTGTTTTGACCAGACGGAAAACATTGTCAAGCGTACCCGCGGGCAGGAAGCCAAACTTTCCATCAAGTCCAACCTGCTGATGATGGTGATCTATTCTGCTTTTCTGACACTGTCCAAAGCGGTTTTGCAGGATTCCCGCTATTTTCTGGTGGGGGTCGTGTCGTTTAACCTCTTCCTGCTCCCGGCGGCCCATGGCCTGCTCAAAAAGCTGCTGGTAAAAGCCCCTGACAGTCTCCAGAACGAAACGCTGGTTGGCATTGTTACCACCGGTGACCATGCAGGCAAGATGATCCGTGAGATCAGCAACGACTGGTCCCGCCGTGTGTGCGGTGTGGCCCTGCTGGAAGCCACGGGGGATGCAATCGGTACCAAGGTGGAGAATATTGAGATAAAAGCCAATTATGATACCTTTATGAACTGGCTGCGCCGCGCCGCTTTGGATGAAGTGTATATCGATGTTCCGATGGACAGCGGCGAATCCTTTATCCCGTACCTGGAAGAGATGGAAAGCATGGGCCTGACCGTGCATTTCCGCATGCCGCTGCTGGACCGCATCGAGGAAAGCTGTTGCAACGAAACCAGCTCCGCCCGCCTGTGCCGCGATCTGGGCCGCTGCGCTGGCGGCAACCTGGTTACCATGGCCACCATTGAACCCAAGCTGCGGGACCAGATCCTGAAGCGCCTGATGGATATTTTGGGCAGCCTGGTGGGCTGCATCATCAGCATCCCCATCATTGCCATTACAGCCATCCCCCTGAAACTGGAAAGCCCCGGCCCGCTCTTCTTTAAGCAGAAGCGAGTGGGCCGCAATGGCCGTATTTTCTACATCCATAAGCTGCGCAGCATGTATATGGATGCCGAGGAACGCAAAAAGGAACTGATGGCCCAGAACGAGATGAACGGCCTGATGTTCAAAATGCAGGATGATCCCCGCATTACCAAGGTGGGTAAGTTTATCCGCAAAACAAGCATTGACGAACTGCCGCAGTTCTTTGATGTTCTGCGTGGAGATATGAGCCTTGTCGGCACCCGCCCGCCCACGCTGGACGAGTATAAACAGTACGAAAGCCACCACAAGCGCCGCCTTTCCATGAAACCGGGCATCACCGGCCTGTGGCAGGTCAGCGGCCGCAGCGATATTGAGGATTTTGAGGACGTTGTCAAACTGGACGTTGAATACATTGATAACTGGAGCCTGTGGGGCGATATAAAAATCCTCTTCAAGACCGTATGGGTTGTCTTTGCCGGTCGGGGGGCAAAGTAAATCGTTAAATGCGTGGCATGGGAACCTAAAATATAAAAACATCAATCCGGAACCCATTCTTTCAACACAATAAGCGGAGCAGGGAACTACTCCACTTTTTTTACAACAAAAACGCAGGAGGTACTTTGATTATGGCTGCAACGCAAAACAGGGATATGGGGAGCGGCAGCATTCCCAAGCTGCTGGCCCAGCTGGCACTGCCCGCGGTGGTGGCGCAGGTGGTAAACCTGCTGTATAACATTGTGGACCGCATCTATATCGGCCATATGCCGGAGGTCGGCGCATCCGCGCTGACGGGCGTTGGCCTGTTTACCCCCATTTTGATGCTGATTACCGCGTTTGCCATGCTGTGCGGCTCCGGCGGCGCGCCCCGCGCGGCCATTGCCATGGGCCGCGGCGATGACGATGCCGCCGAAAAAATCATGGGCAACTGCTTTACGCTGCTGCTGATTTTGGCGGCTGTGCTGACCGTTGTGTTCTATTTCGCTGCGCCGTCCCTGCTGGTGCTGTTCGGTGCCAGCGAAAAAACGCTGCCTTATGCGCTGGATTACGCCCGCATCTATATCATCGGCACCATTTTTGTGCTCATCGTTATGGGCATGAACCCCTTTGTCACCACCCAGGGCTTTGCCACGTTCAGCATGATGACCACCGTGATCGGCGCTGTGTGCAACATCATCCTGGACCCCATCCTGATTTTTGCCCTCAATATGGGGGTGCGCGGTGCCGCCACGGCGACTGTCATCAGTCAGGCGGTGGGCGCGGTGTGGGTGCTGCGCTTTTTGACCGGCAGCCGCACCAGGCTGCGCCTGAGCGTGAAAAACATGCCGCTGGTGGGAAAAGTCATCGGCCCCTGCCTTGGGCTGGGCGTTTCCACCTTTGTGATGATTGCCACCGAAAGTATCCTTTCCATCAGCTTCAACTCCAGCCTGGCACGCTATGGCGGCGATATCGCCGTCGGCGCCATGACCATCATCACCAGCGCCACCCAGCTGCTCAGCATGCCGGTGCAGGGGCTTTGCCAGGGCGCACAGCCCATCATGAGCTTTAACTTTGGCGCGGGCAAGGGTGACCGCGTCAAACAGGCGTTTCGGTTACAGTTCATCATCTGCGTGGCATATGCAGCCGCGTTCTGGGCCGCCTGTATGCTGGTGCCCCAGATGTTTGCGAGCATCTTCTCCACCGATCCGGAACTGGTGCGGTACACGGCCTGGGCCATGCGCGTTTACATGGCGGGTATTTTCTCCACCGGGTTCCAGGTTTCCTGCCAGCAGAGTTTTGTGGCGCTGGGCCAAGCCAAGATCAGTCTGTTCATGGCCTGCCTGCGCAAGCTGATTTTGCTGATTCCCCTGATCTTTATCCTGCCCCTGATTTTGCAGGACAAGGTTTTTGCTGTCTTTTTGGCCGAGCCGGTCAGCGATATCATCGCGGCAACCGTAACCTGCAGCGCATTCTTTATCCGCTTTAACAAGATTCTGGCCACCAGCCAGAAAAAGGCGTAAGAATTTGTGGGATACCCGTCTCCCTGCAGTGTATTTTATAATGGGCAATCAACATTTGCCGTGCCTCCCACCCCGTAGGGACGCACTCTGCGCCCACCAACCTAAGACAATACCGCACAATTCCCGCCTTACGGCTTAAGCACCGCTCCGGCGGCTGCGGCACGGCATCTGCGTTGCCAAAATACTCGATAATACACAAAGTATTATCTGCGCTTTTGGCTTAGCAGCTGCCGCACCTCGCTCGCCGTATCGGCACTTAGAATTATGCGGTATTGCCCTAAAAGGATAACGATTTTACCCAAAGGCATGTGCCGGAATCCCGCACATGTCTTTTTGTTTGCATCATAGCAAACTGTTTACCCGGCGCACCAAATTTGCTCAGTTGCCCTGCCTGCCGCTGGCGAACAAATTTCCGCCAAAACTCAGCATTTGGCGCGTCAACGGCCAAACAAGGTGCGCGTTCCCCCGAAACTGTATCCGACAAAAAAAGCAAATTACGCACAACCAACCTCAAACCCGGCGGGGCAGGGGATGGCAAACGGCGGATTTGGTGTTATAATTTCCGTGGAGTAAGAACGCTGGAAAGCCAGCGGAAAGGAACCGACCATGAAAGGCAAATGGATGAAAATAGTACGGCAGTATACGATCATCACGCTCGGCATTAGCATGATGGCGGTGGGGGTGTATTTCTTCAAATTTCCCAACAACTTTGTCTTTGGCGGTGTGACCGGCGCGGCGGCACTGGCTGCCAAGCTGACCCCGATTTCGGCCAGTGAGTTTTCCGCCGTGGTCAATATGTTGATGCTGCTTCTGGGCCTGATTTTTTTGGGCAAAGAGTTTGCGCTGACCACCGGTTATGCCACCGTGGTGCTTTCGGCGGAATTGATGCTGTTGGAAAAGGCCTGCCCGCTCAACGAGCCTTTGTCGGACCAGCCCATGCTGGAACTGATTTTTGCCATTGCGCTGCCTGCCATTGCTTCGGCATTGCTCTTCAGCGTGGGGGCTTCCAGCGGCGGCACCGATGTGATTGCCCTGATCGTGGAAAAATACACCCACCTGCACAGCATTGCAGCGGCGTTGTTTTTGACCGATCTGGTCATGGTGGTGGCGGCCTGCTTTGTGTTTGACCTGCACACCGCGCTTTACTCTTTCGTCGGCCTTACCGTTAAATCCCTGATGATCGACGTGGTGTTGGAGCGCATGAAGATGTGCAAAGCTATCTTGATCGTCTGCGACGACAAGGAGCCGATCTGCGACTTTGTGAATAAGGAACTGAACCGCGGCGCAACATACACCCCCTGCAACGGTGCATACACCAACCAGCCGCGCTACATTATCTATACCACCCTGACCCGGCACGAAGCAATGCAGCTGCGGGAGTTTATCCACAAGGAACACCTGAACGCCTTTATGTCCATGCTGAGCACCACCGAAGTGTTCGGCAAGGGTTTTGATAACGCCTGAAAACCCGCACATACCGCACAGTTCAAACGCTGTGCGGTATTTTTTGTGCCGAAACGCTTGACAGAAATCCGAACCCGGACTATAATATAAATCCGAAATCGGATTATAACACATCACACAGCGGTGCACAAATAAAGCATCGCCGTTTTGCTGTGAAGAATAGGAGAATGATAGTGTAATGCCGGAAGAACACCATCTCACTGCCCGAAATCTGTTGGAACAGATGAACCGCCAGTTCAATGAATGCAACGCCCTTTATCATGAGCTTGCCGTGCATTACGGTGTTTCGGATACCGTGTTCTGGCTGCTGTATACACTGTATAACAGCAGCGAACCGCAGACCCAGAACCGCCTGTGCATGGAATGGAACCTGCCGAAGCAGACGATGAATTCAGCCGTGGCTTCGATGGTCAAGCAAGGAATGTTGGAACTGGAACCCGCGCCGGGCCGTTACAGCGGCAAACTGCTGCACCTGACGCCAGCCGGGCGGGAACTGGCAGCCAAAACTGCCAAACCCGTGTACAGCGCAGAACAGGCGGCACTGGAACAGCTGGGCATGGCGGAGGCTGAACATTTCGTCCGCCTTGGCCAGGAACACCTGAACGCCATCCGCACGGAATTTAACAAAATTTTACAACAGGAGAAAGTATGAATCAGCGCATCCAATTATCGGACCATTTTACCACATCGCGCATCCTGCGCTTTGCAGCATCCCCTATCATCATGATGGTGTTTACCTCCATCTACAGCGTGGTGGATGGATTTTTCGTTTCCAACTTTGCCGGCAAACAGGCATTCGCTGCCGTCAATCTCATTATGCCGTTTTTACAGGCATTTGGCTGCATCGGCTTTATGCTGGGCACCGGCGGCAGCGCTCTGGTTGCTATGACGCTGGGCACCGGCAACAAAAAGCGCGCCAATGAGCTGTTTTCCATGCTGGTCTGCGCCACTGCGGTGCTGGGCGTGATTTTTACGGTGGTTGCCCTGCTGGTGCTGCGCCCCGCGGCTGTTCTGCTGGGGGCCACTGCGGAACTGCTGGATGACTGCATCTTGTACGGCACCATCATCACGGTGTTCCAGACGGCGTTTATGCTGCAATTTTTGTTCCAGAGCTTTTTCATCACGGCCGAAAAACCCAAGCTGGGCCTTTTCTTTACCGTGGCAGCCGGCCTGACCAACATGGTGCTGGACTTTGTGTTTGTCGGTGTCATGGGGCTTGGCATCACCGGTGCCGCAGCTGCAACGGTGATTAGCCAGCTGATCGGCGGCATCGGCCCCATGTTCTATTTTGCCCGCCCCGGCAACGGCAGCCTGCTACACTTTGTGCGCCCGGTGTTCAGCGGCAAGGCGCTACTTAAGGCCTGCACCAACGGCTCCAGTGAACTGATGACGAATCTGTCCGCCTCTTTGGTAGGCGCGCTGTACAACTGGCAGCTGCTCCGCCTGGGCGGCGCCGATGGCGTGGCCGCTTACGGCGTTATCATGTATGTCAGCTTTTTCTTTGCCGCCATCTTTATCGGCTATGCCCAGGGCTGTGCCCCAGTTGTCAGCTATCATTACGGTGCCGACAACACGGACGAGCTAAAAAACCTGCTGCGTATCAGCCTGCGGGTCATTGCCGTGGGGGGTGTGGCGATGCTCTGCTTCAGTGAGCTGCTGGCCGCCCCGCTTTCCCGCTTCTTTGTGGGTTATGATGCGGAACTGCTGGAACTGACTACCCTCGGCATGAAGCTGTATTCCCTCAGCTTCCTGCTCTGCGGTTTTAACATCTTTGGCTCGGCATTCTTTACCGCGCTCAACAACGGCATAGTATCCGCCGTTATTTCTTTCCTGCGCACCCTGGTGTTCCAGGTCACCGCCATTCTCGTGTTGCCCCATCTGCTGGGCATGAACGGCATCTGGCTTTCCGTTGTGGCAGCCGAAATCGCCGCACTGTTTGTCAATGCATTCTTCCTGGTTAAAAACCGGAAAAAGTACCAGTATTAACGCAAAAGATCAGCCCCTGCCTGAGAGATGGCAAGGGCTGATTTGCTTTTAAGGGTTAGGGCAATACCGCACAATTCCCGCCTTACGGCTTAAGCACCGCTCCGACGGCTGCGGCACGGCATCTGCGTTGCCAAAATGCTCGATAATACACAAAGTATTATCTGCGCTTTTGGCTTGGCATCTGCCGCACCTCGCTCGCCGTATCGGCACTTAGAATTATGCGGTATTGCCTTTACACTTATGCGGTTTTACGCATCCGAGCGGGAGTAGCAGTTTTTCATCTGGCAGCTCAGCTCATACAGCACTTTGTCCAGTGTGTCGGCGGACAGGTCGCGGATGGTATCGGCCATGGCTTCGTTGGCCTGCTCGCGCAGGGCGGCGCGGGCGGAAGCATCCTGTTCACGGCGCAGCTTGGCATCGTAAGTATTGATGTTCGCATGCCCGGCGGAAGCCGCCGCCAGCTGGTAGCGCTCAATATGAAACACCGATTTGCTGTAGGCAGCATCGGCCATGGCGGCGATCATCCGGCTGTTCCAATAGAAGTTGTCGGTGGAAACCGCGCCCGTAGTGTTGGAAAGATACGCAGGGGTGGTGGTTACATTGGCATAGAACGGCACCATCACATTGAACGCGTTGGAAGCAAAGGCAATCCATTCCAAAACGCGGGAATCCTCCGGCTGGTCGGGGCGCATCTGGATCAGGGCCATAAAGTCGTTGCGGTTGATGCCGATGGAGCGGAATGCGCCCTTCTGGTCCGACTGGCTGCTGCCATACGGGTCATACGGTGTGCCCTGATAGTGGGAGGATAATACGTATTTGACATCCTCCGGCGTGATCTTCTTTTCCGGTGCCATGCACCACGGCAGGTCATCACTGCGGGGTGTGTAGTCGGCGTTGGGGCCGTCCCACTTCTTGCTGTGGGGGTTCAGATAGCGCAGCATGAACCAGGCACGCGGCGTGTTGTACACATGGTCAGAATCATCGTGGCTGCCAAAGGCGTCCCGCGGGTTCAGTACCCCGTTCCAGGAAAGATCCAGATGGTCGTTCTCGATAAAATCATCCAGGTCGGCGGAGCAAAGGTGGTTCTTTTTGGCGCCAAATGCGTCTTCCAGATCAAACTGGTCAATGCCAAGTTGGTTGGGCATCACCACATAGGCATCGTCCGGAACGCGCTTAGCGATCCAGTGGTGCCCGCCGATGGTCTCCAGCCACCAGATTTCGTGCACGTCCTGGAACGCAATGCCGTTCATCTCGTAAGTGCCGTATTTTTCCAGCAGCTTGCCCAGCCGCAGCACGCCCTCGCGCGCAGTGTGGATGTAAGGCAGTACCAGATAAACAATGTCCTCCTCGCCAATGCCGCCGGGAACTTCTGGCTGACCGTCCTTGGCGGGGATATACTCCACCAGCGGGTCAGCCCCCAGAACGCGGGGGTTGGAAGTGATGGTCTCGGTGGCGGTCATGCCGACACCGGCCTCGTTCACGCCGCCTGCGGCCCAGATGCCCTTGCCCTCCACGGCGTTGGGCATTGCGGTCATCCGCATCGGGCTGCCGGGCAGCTCCACTTCCACATGGGAAAGTACCGACCGGTACACGGCCGGGTGCTCCTGCGGGGGAACGACCACGAACTTTTTGGGGGTGAAATGCCCGGAACCGGAATCGTCATTGCGGGCAATCATGGTAGAGCCATCATAAGAAGCTTTTCTGCCAACCAGAATTGTTGTACAAGCCATATTAGAATGCAAGTCCTTTCTGTATGCTGCGTACCGGAGAATCCGGCACGCAGGAAATGATATGGTTTATGATACTTATAGAATAATCGTTTGCTGCCGTAAATACAACTGGGCTGCCGCAAAAAAAATATGCGGTTTGGACGCAGAATTACTTGCCGACATGTACAAAGTATGATATAAACAAATAAAAGTTTAAGGACAAAGAAGGGGAAACCGTGGTAGAAATTCTTACGCATGCCGGGTGTTTTATCGGCATCATTCTGTTGGGCTGGGCGCTGCGCCGGGTCGGATTCTTTAAGGAGAGCGACTTCCATGTGCTCAGCAAAATTGTGATCAAGATCACCCTGACGGCGGCGATCGTGACAAACTTTTCCGGGCGGGAGATGCAGACCTCCATGCTGCTGCTCACCCTGATGGGCTTCGGCTTCGGCGTGCTGATGATGATCGTTGGCTCGGTTATGTATCTCCCCCAGGGGAGGGAGCGCCAGGCGTTTGCCATGCTTAATGCCTCCGGCTGCAACATCGGCAACTTTGCCATGCCCTTTGCCCAGGGCTTCCTTGGCCCGGTGGGCGTTATCGCCGTCAGCCTGTTTGACTGCGGCAACAGCATGATCTGCCTGGGCGGGGCTTACAGCATTGCCAGCATTGTCAAATCCGGCGATGGAAAGTTCCGCATCAAGCCGATTTTGAATAACCTTGTGCACAGCATCCCGCTGATGACCTATATCTTTATGACGATCCTGGGGCTTCTGCACCTGAGCCTGCCCGCCCCGGTTGTGGAGTTTGCGGGCATTGTGGGCAATGCCAACGCCTTTATGGCCATGCTGATGATCGGCGTGGGGTTCCACCTGAACGGCGACCCGTCCCAGATCGGGGATATCATTAAAATTCTGGGCGTACGGTACATCATCGGCATTGCGTTAGCATTGGCAGCCTATTTTATCCTGCCGCTCCCGCTGGAATACCGCCAGGCACTTGTGATCGTATTTTTGGCCCCGGTGGCCAGCGCCAACCCGCCTTTTACCGCGCAGATGGGCAGTGACTTCGGCCTTGCCAGTGCGATCAATTCGGTTTCCATCATTGCCAGTATCGTTTTGATCACAACCGCATTGGTTATCATGCTGTAATCCATCCCCCTGCGCAGACCTTACAAAACTGCACGGGGAAATTTGTTCAAATAACTAAAATGCAGCATTCCTGAACAAAAGTCCAGAAATTTAAGCAAAGAGGTCTATCTTTCCGGGGCGCACTTTGCTATACTAACAAATAAGAAATACGGCATTCCGCTTGCCAAAAAGGAGTCCTGCAATATGTCCAACTTTGTACCGGAAAAGACAGCTCTCGGCATCGAATTCGGCTCTACCCGCATCAAGGCAGTGCTGATCGGCCCGGAGCATACCCCGCTGGCACAGGGGGATTATACCTGGGAAAACCAGCTGCACAACGGCATCTGGACCTACCCACTGGAACAGGTCTGGCAGGGCCTGCAAAGTGCTTACGCTGCCCTTGCCGCCGATGTACAGCAAAAATACGGCTGCACCCTGACCAAGGTGGGCTGCATTGGCATTTCCGCCATGATGCACGGCTACCTGGCCTTTGATGCCAACGGCGAACTGCTGGTGCCGTTCCGCACCTGGCGCAACACCATCACCGGCGCAGCGGCCGAGGAGCTGACTGCGGCGTTCGGCTTCAACATCCCCCAGCGCTGGAGCATTGCCCACCTGTACCAGGCTATGCTGAACAAAGAAGAGCATCTGTCCAAGCTGGACTTTTTTACCACGCTGGCAGGCTATGTGCACTGGCAGCTGACCGGCCATAAAGTGCTGGGCGTTGGCGATGCCAGCGGCATGTTCCCCATTGACAGCACTACCGGCGGTTATGACGTCGCCATGCTGCAAAAGTTCAACACCATGGCCGCCGCCAAGGGCTATGCCGTGGACCTGAACGCGCTGCTGCCGGAGGTTCTGCCCGCCGGTGCGGACGCCGGCACCCTGACCGAAGCCGGTGCCCGCCTGTTGGACCCCGCCGGCAATTTGCAGGCCGGTATTCCGCTCTGCCCGCCGGAGGGCGACGCCGGAACCGGCATGGCCGCCACCAACAGCGTGGCGCCCCGCACCGGCAATGTCAGCGCCGGCACCAGCATTTTTGCCATGGTTGTGCTGGAAAAGGCCCTGAGCAAAGTTTACCCCGAAATTGATATGGTTACCACCCCCGCAGGCGACCCTGTTGCCATGGTGCACTGCAACAACTGCACCAGCGACCTGAACGCCTGGGTGGAGCTGCTGGCCCAGAACGCCGAACTCTGCGGTGCAAAAGTGAACAAGGGTGAGCTGTTTACCAAGCTGTTCAACCTTTCTTTGCAGGGGGCACCGGACTGCGGCGGTGTGATCCCCGTGAACTATTACTCCGGCGAGGGCGTGACCCACTTTGATGCAGGCCGCCCCATGCTGCTGCGTGGGCCGGAAAGTGATTTCAGCCTGGCAAACCTGATGCGCGCCAACATTTACTCCGCGTTTGCCACGCTGGCCATCGGGTTGGATATCCTGAACGAAGAACATGTGACGCTGGATACCCTGCTGGGCCACGGCGGCCTGTTCAAGACCCCCGGCGTGGCCCAGCGCTACCTGGCCGCTGCCGCCCACACCGCTGTGACCTGCACCGAAACCGCAGGCGAGGGCGGCCCTTACGGCATGGCCCTGCTGGCTGCTTACCGTGTGGAGCACGCCGATGGCGAAACGCTGGCAAGCTACCTGCAGAACCGCGTGTTCGCCGGTGCCGCCAGCACCACCCTGAACCCGGATGCCGCTGATGAAGCCGGGTTTGCCGCATTCCTGAAAGAATACAAAAAGGCACTGTGCGCCGAGCGCACCGCCGTTGAAACAATGTGAGGGAACAATTATGCTGGAAGAACTGAAACAACAGGTATACGAAGCCAATATGGAACTGCCCCGCCGCAGCCTTGTTACTTACACATGGGGCAATGTGTCCGGCATTGACCGGGAAAAAGGGCTGTTTGTCATCAAGCCGTCCGGCGTGGAGTACGATGAACTGACCCCTGATATGCTGGTGGTCATGGATCTGAACGGCAATCAGGTGGAAGGTGACCTGAACCCCAGCAGCGATACCAAGACCCATCTGGAACTGTACAAGGCATTCCCCGCGCTGGGCGGTGTGGTGCATACCCACAGCACCCACGCCGTGGCATGGGCCCAGGCCCGGCGGGATATCCCGGCGTTCGGCACCACCCATGCAGACTATTTTTACGGCCCGGTGCCCTGTGCCCGTGAGCTGACCCCCGAAGAGATCGAGGAAGATTACGAGAAAAACACCGGCAAGGTGATTATTGAAACTTTCCGCACCCGCGGCATTGACCCGGTGCATGTGCCCGGCGTTCTGTGCGCCAGCCATGGCCCCTTTACCTGGGGCAAGGATGCCGCCCAGGCTGTTTACCACGCCGTTGTGCTGGAAGAAGTGGCCAAGATGGCCCTGCTGACCTGCCAGATCAACCCCAACGCGGAGCCCGCCCCCCAGCATGTGCTGGACAAGCACTTTATGCGCAAGCACGGCCCCAACGCCTATTACGGCCAGAAAAAGTAAGGCAATACCGCATAATTCTAAGTGCCGATACGGCGAGCGAGGTGCGGCAGATGCTAAGCCAAAAGCGCAGATAA
>NZ_PSQF01000078.1:0-12860 GCF_003324125.1 Subdoligranulum sp. APC924/74
CCACTGGCGGCGCTCACCTTTGCAGCATCCAGTATTATCTGCGCTTTTGGCTTAGCATCTGCCGCACCTCGCTCGCCGTATCGGCACTTAGAATTATGCGGTATTGCCTTTATAAAACATTTCACGGCACGTCATTTTGGGAGTATCCTCCCGTAGGGGCGCACGCAGACGTATCGTCCTATCGTCGAACAAAATATCAGCCCGATGTCCATTCCAATTTATATGGGCTTTAGGTTGGCAACACTTCGCGCACATTTCTTCCTTGCCCGCCCTGCGGGTACCTCATCTGCCGTTTCCTTCTTCTTTTTTGAGGGGTGGGTTTTGATACAGGAATCCCCGCCGCCAAAGCTACTGTGCTCTGGCGGCGGGGATTCTGTTTGCCCGGCGTTGAATCAGCAGGCCGTTTTTGGTATACTGTTGGATAAACGAAAGATAAGGAAATGGGGAAGAAACATGGCTTCTTATACATTTGAAAATCACACATTCCGCATGGTAGACCGCACCGACGGCAAGAATATTAAGGTACCGTCCAACATGTACCCGCTCAACCGCGAAGCACAGCTGTTTACCACCGAAACTACCGATACCATCAGCGATGCCCATGTGCGGGAGATTGTGAACTGCATTGACGGCCGCATGAACAACACCTACCAGAATGCCGAACAGGTAGTACGCACCCTGAACGTGTACGGTATTCCGGCTGTGCAGTATGTGGGCTGGGTGTTTATGTCGGATTCTGCCCCCATGTACCAGTCCTTTGCTCTGGTCAAGGGTGACCACGGCGGCCCGGCCATTATTGACCTTTCGGTGGACCCGATCTGGCCCCAGTGGGAACAGGAAATGGCCCAGTACACCACCCCTGACGAGATGCGCGCCGCCTTTATTGAAAAGCAATCAAAGCGCTGGGATGTGCCAAACACCGAGCGCTGCGTGTTTGGCCAGATACCGGATTATATGGTGTATGTTGCCAGCATGTGCACCACCGACCAAGGCTTGAAGCTTTACCAGAAAGTCATGCGCGCCTTCCCCAAGCATCCCGCCAACCTGGAAGCCGAGCACGCACAGCGCGCCATGGTGGAGAGAGTGATGAAGGGGAAGATTTAAGGCAATACCAACCGGAAAAATTCTCGGCACCGACCGGGTATTACTCAGCGAGCTGGAACAAAGGCGGCAAGCCCAAAATGCTGACCTTACGGGAATGGGCAAATCTGGATACCGCCAAAAGCAGAAAGAAGTTTCAGGACTTTCTTACCCTGAAAACGCAGCCCTACAGCGATGTGCTGAGTGTTGCCGAAGCAAGCCGGCTTACCGGCTATCACCACAACACCCTGACGAATTGGTGCCATAACGGTTACATCCGATACTTTGAAATCAGTGGTGGGTATATGATTCCCAAATCTTGTCTGCTGAATTTTCTGCTTAGTCCTCATATTCTGGACAGCTATCGACCTTCTAAAAAGCTGGTTGACCTTGCGAAAGAATTCAGCCGACAAGGCATATCGACAAAAAAGCCCACCGCCAAATGAGTGCCATAGAGAAAAGCAGCGTCCCCCGAATGTAAAACGGAGGACGCTGTTTTTATAGCCCTATTTCAACTGCTGACAATTTGTCACCAGTTGGCGCATGACTGTCATCGGTATTAGGCAGCGACATATAGCTTCTGTAATTTTTAACTGCCTACAATTTGTAGTCATTTCACAAACCGTATGCTTTGGAGCTATTTCAGATTATGCCCTATTAAATCGAAGCATTTGAATTCGGCCACTAACAGCGGCGGCAATTTTCGCGGCTCGTCCATCATCAAACTGGGCGGCTGTTCGGAAGATTTCTTCTACTTTATTGGAAAATCCATCAAGGCGCTCCAGCGGCAGATCAACATAAGGCGCAATCAGCTTTAGCTGGGATTGCTGCGAGGTTTCAAACGGTTTTGCGGGAACCATGGCTTCCGCATTGATCGCGCGGGTGAGGGTCATCTGCCAAAGGCTTGTGCCGCTGTCATAGATGGGCGCTGTTCCTTTCCATTCCAGCGTTTCGGAATCACGCAGGAAACCGAAATTGCCAAGATGGCGATCCGTGTTGGCTAAGATGAAATCGGCAGCCAGCATATTGCAGACCGCTTTCTTTGCATCAGGGATTTCGACAGCCCGGCAGCAAGCGTTGAAGTGTTCCCAGTTGGAAACACCCTGCGCTTGCGGCAGCAGCCGCATAAATTGGGCGGCGGTGACAAGCTCGGTGTGGTCATTGGTAAAACACGCACAGGCGGACATGACCTGCCCGCCCTGCTCTACAAGCCAGTAGGGAACGTGCGGCATACCAAGCGCATCATACAGAGCCGTGGCAACGATTTCGTTGTAAGGCTCCTGCTTGTAAATGCCCGATCCTGCTTTTAAGAGGATTCGTTTTCCGTCCGCAATGCGCCAGCGCTTTTGTAAAAAGCCGTCTGAGGTATTACAGGGGGAACACAAATCCGGCTGTGCTGAGAGAACCCCCTCGCCAAACAAAGCGCGTCCCACATCGTCAGAAAAGTCGTTCTCGTAGAAATTTACATCGCGCCAGTTCTGTGGGGCATCGCAGGGCGTGACCCAATACTGGTCTGAGAGGCTCAGCCCGCTGCATTTGACAAGCAGAAGTTCGGCGTAAGGAATATGCAGCGTTTCCAAGGCGTGCTCCAGCCCGGAACGGCTTGCCGGGATACCGCGCCCTGCCCACCATTTGCGCAGGGACAGAACATCAAAGCTGCCATCGCTATGCTTTGCGCCAAGGGGAATCCTCTGCGCCGAAAGAACCTCCGCCACATCAATAATGTCGCCGGTCTTTTCCGCTATTTCAATAACAGCCACTTGATGATTGCGCTGCATCAGGAAAAATCGCATTCTGCTCACCTGCCTTACCTTATAGAACGATTATACTCTATCCGGCGGGGCTTTGCAATCTGCGTTTTTGTCGCAGCGTCAATCCTTTTCTATAAACCAAGGGGGAAGTATATCCTTTTTCGGGAAATGGGGGTGCCGTCTGTGTTTTCCCCCACACCCCCTTTCAGCCAGCTGAAGTGACAAATAGCCAGCTAAAAACAAATAATCGGATCCTTGGGGCACCTTACCTATTTTGTAGGCAAGGTGCTTTTTTCATACAGAAACGGAGGTCACCCCCATGGGAAAATACCAAAAGAACATCGAAGCTGCCCGCCGAATTACCGTGATGCAGTATTTGGAAACCTATCACCCCGGCGAACTTGTGCGCAAAACGGATCGCGAGTACTGCACCCGGACGCACGATAGCCTGATCATCACGCCTGCCAATGGATTCTTCCACTGGTTTTCGCGTCATGTAGGCGGCAACAACGCCATTGATTATCTGACCAAGGTGGAGGGCATACAGCGAAACCTCCGCTGCGGTGCTGGGCGTTTATGTACAGGCGGATGCGGATTTTACCGCACAGCTGGTTTATACTGCGCCCGATGGCAGCACACTGACCGTGCCGGCCAACTCCGACAACGAGTACCTGATGCGCAACGCGGAATGGAGCCTGCAGGTCAATATACGAAAAACCGACAGCGAAACCGGCAACCCGATTGCCGCCGACGCCTGTTATGAAATTTATCAGTGGGACAGTGTAAGTAATAAGTTTCTTGTAGCCGGTGGGTACAACACCTACAGCGTACAGCGCCAGGGCGACGGCAGCTATGCAGTCATCAATGCACTGAGCGATTTTGTATTCAGCGCCATCAAAGCCATTGGTGCCATTCTGCTGGGCTTCGGCATTGTGCAGATCGGTCTCGCCCTCAAAAGCCACGATGCCGGGCAGCGCGCGCAGGGCTTTATGACCTTTTTCGGAGGCGTTGTTATCTACTTTGCCAAGGATATTCTGGATATGATTCTGTGATAGAAAAAGCCGTCAGCGTATGCTGACGGCTAACAGTTAAGAGCTGACGGGTTCAACGGTAAGTTTCAACCCCAAGGGCTGCATGATTTTCAGCAGCGTATCAAGATTAGGGGTTGTTTTGTAGGATTCAATGCGCGCCACAGAGGACTGCGGAATGCCGCACATGGCGGCGAGATCGCGCTGGCTGATGCCCATTGCGTTGCGCTGTTCAACCATTGCGCCGACAATCTCGGCAATTTCCTCAACCTGCTCCATGTCTCCGCGAGCCTGTGCATCAACGCTTTTTACGTGAGCTTTGTAATCATTCCATGTTCTCATAAGTCAGCAGTCTCCTTTCTGCGCAAGTAATCATCACGTTCGGCTTTTGCCTTCTCAATTTCGCGTTTCGGGGTCTTTTGTGACTTCTTGCGGAACTGATGCAGCAGCACAAAGGTGTTTTCTTGGAAATAAAAGTAGAATACCCGATTGTTGCCCGGACGAAGCTCCCAAATATCCTCTTCAAGGTGTTTGGTAATATTATCCGGCAGACGAGTACCTTTGCTTTGCAGCAATTCAATGTACAAGCTGATCTGCTTATATTGTATGCGGGCATCTTTATTGGTGGCAGCCTTATTGCGCAGAGCTTCTAAGAAATCCCATAACTCAGAGTTTCCGTCTGCTTTCTCGTAAAATTCAACTGTGTACATTAAGCTACTCCAAATTCTTTTCTTTGTATTTATGATAGCACAAATGCTATCGAAAGTCAACCGTTCTGCCGTTATCAAAACACGAAAGAAGGTGAAATTTTGAATCAAAACTGGATTGTAGAAAACCTGAACAATGCCTTTTCCACTTGGAACGGCAAATTAACAGAGCTTTGGGGGCTGGTGACAACCAGCCCTCAAACTTTTAAGGGCGGGGCTGTATGGGGCGTAATGCAAAGCCTGCACAATGCGTTGATCGGCATGCGCGTAATGGCTAACTGCTATATGGATTCCTCTGCGGCAACGTGGGTTTATTTTGATGAAATTCACGTATTGCTGAAGGACTCTATGAGCGCTGATTTTCTGAATTCGACATGGAAGCGATTCCGTAAATATAACGCCTATGCCACCGGCATTACGCAGGACATTCAGGATTATCTGGCAAACCCGATAGCAAATGCGCTGCTTTCCAACAGCGAGTTTGTCATTATGCTGCGGCAAACTAAGAGTCTGGATGCCTTGAAAAGTCTGTACGGGTTATCCAACCCGCAGCTGGAATTTCTGCGCAACGCCAGCGAGGGACACGGCATCATCAAGATGGGCAACAGTGTACTACCATTCACCAATCTGGAACCCAAGGATAGTGATGTCTATCAGCTCATCACAACGAAACCGGGAGAAAGGAAGAAGCAGGAATGATTTTGCATAAAGAAAAGGCGGGCCGGAGCCCGCCTTAGAGTCAGTGGCAGTTTAGTACTGCCAGATATTGTTTTCTAAATCACGCAGACGCGCTTTGTAGTCGTTAATAAGCGCCTGCGTGTTTTCTGTATCCGGAAAGCTGACAATATAGCCGTCCTCGGATTCGTGAAAGCCGACAAAGCCCGCAAGCCCTGCCATCTCCGCAACCTTAACCAAGGTATGGTAATCATACTCGCTGTTGTTTATGTGTAAAATCATGGGGTTCTCCTAACTGCTGCTGTTTGTTGCGGATTGGTTCGACAAACTGGAAATTGTCAAATTCTTTGTAATAGGGTAATCCTAATCTATAAATTACCATTTAGTCATTGCATTTTTTATAAAGAAAAACAGCTACGATCCATGCAAAAATAATAGTAAATATACCTGTTTCACTCACAAAAAACATTTTGTTATTAGCAACGGTTACTGTTCCAAAAATCAACTGGTCAAAAGTATTATGAGCTGCATGCAAAAAGATAGCAGGCCAAATACTTTTTGTTTTTATCGTTATTATTCCGTAAATCATTCCAACAGGTATAATCATAAAAAGAAAAGCCGGAACAGAATACCATGCGGGAGTTCCCGGCATATACAGACCTGATATAAGAATAGGCAAGTGCCATACACCCCAAAATATAGAAGTATATATTAGTGCCTTTTTTATTCCTACTCTTTCTAAGGTAGCTGGAACTAAATAACCTCTCCACCCAATTTCCTCACCGATAGCTGTAATCAAGCCTATGAAAATCCCAACAACAGACATAAGAACCAACTGAATGACGGATGCTTTACTCATATCTAAACTATTGGGAAAAGCAATCCAAAAAAGCACATATGGTATTCCTATGTAAACTGCCGGAATTAAACAAGATAATAGTATCCATTTAATTGATGTCTTCTGAAATCCAATACTCTGAAGTAATTTTTTGAATGATATTTTTCCGTTACTTTCTTTCTGCGATATACATCCTGCAATTATTGCCGCTATTGTGGGAACCCACATTAAAAAAACAGCTAACCCCATAGCTCTTAGTGCAATAACTATCGTTTCGAATATTGCACTAACTGAAATGACTATTACTAAAAAAAGTGTAACTGATTTATTCGTAAACATTTTTTTCTGTTCATCCATTACTTTTTCCTTCTTTCATAATTCCGATTTATCTCACTGTCCATCTGCGCGGTAAACCACATCAAAATACTCGCAGACGCACTTCATGCTTTCGTCAAAGTTCCTGCCGATTTCCTCACACGCTGCGGCAAACGCCTTGCGGTGGGCTTTCTTCCACGCGGTAAGGGTGCCGTCCCCCTCGGCGGCGGCACAATCTGCCGTCACATCTTCAAACGGGACAACGTCCACCTTTGTGGTGCGGGTAATGCAACGCGGCTGCAAAGCAGTTCCGGCGCTGCGCCCGCGTCCACCAACCACGGGCGCACCTGCTCATGGGAAAGCAGCAGCGGCATACGGTCGTGGATGGGCGCTACCGAATCATTGGGCGCGGTGGTCAGAATGATCAAGCAGTTCACACCATTTATAGTATCATAAATGCCCGTCAAGTAAAGCGGCTGTCCCGGCATTTGAAAAAATATTTGTACTTGGCGGCGTCCCATTCATAAAAGCCGGTGGCAGCGCTGCTTCACAGTGAGGGAATCTTTGTAAGCATCCTGAATCTATTGCATAGCAAAGAAAAATGATTGGCAATTCCAATTATAATATGCTTTAATGAAGAGCAAAACACTTACAATGTAACAATCTGCAATGCTTAAAGACACTGAACTGACCCGAACAAATCTCAAGGAGATATACCATGGCAGAACGCGAACTGCGGCGGATGAACCGCATGGAATTGATAGAGATCATCTACGCGCTCAAACAGCACGAGGAGGAACTGGAACGGCAGAATGCCAATCTTCGCCAACAGCTTGCAGACCGCACGCTGCGGCTGGAGCAGGTTGGTTCCATCGCCGAGGCCGCCTTGTCGCTGAACCGGGTATTTGAAGCCGCACAGGCTGCGGCAGATCAATATTTGGAATCGGTCAAGGCGCAGTACCCTGTGCAGGGCACCGAGTTTTCGCCCACCGCGAATAACGAAGGGGCATATTGGAAATGAAGGGACTGAGCGGAAAACGCGTTGAGATTCCCTCTATGGAGGAGATCATGCAGGAGCGCAAACGCCTGTCTTACCGCAGGCGTTACAAGCGTGTGCTGAAAAGCACCGCCTATGCGCTGGTCGTTGTGGCAGCCATTGCGGTGCTGCTGGCAACGAACCTGCTGCCGGTGCTGCAGGTGTCGGGTGACAGCATGAACCCAACCTTGCAGGATCAGGACATTCTGGTTCTGCTGAAAACAGATACTCTGGAAAAGGGAGATCTGTGCGGCTTCTACTGGCAGAACAAGCTGCTGCTCAAGCGAATCATCAGTATCCCCGGGGATGTGATTTCGATTGACGGCAACGGCCTTGTGACGGTGAATGGCGAGGTGCTGGAGGAACCGTATGTCGATGAGCTGGCTCTGGGAGAATGTGACCTCAGCTTCCCGTATCAGGTGCCTGAAAATCGCTTCTTTGTGATGGGTGACCACCGCGCGACCTCGATCGACAGCCGGAGTACGGTTGTCGGCTGCGTCGAAAAGAGTCAAATTGTGGGCAAGGTGTTTCTTAGGGTATGGCCCGTGCCCCGTATTTCGTGGATAGGCTGATGGAGGAGCCCACATGAAAAATCAATTGGACAAGGCGATTCGGCGGGTAATGGCAGCGCGCCATGCGGAGCACCGCCGTGCTGCCGTGCTGGTGATACTGGCACTGTTGACGATACTTTCTGTCAGCTGGCGTCTGCACCAAGTAGGCATCGCGATGACGGACGATGAATACTCCTGCGGATATGAGGAGCATGTACACAGCGACGCCTGCTATACCGAGGTCTTGATCTGCGGTTATGAAGACGGAGCATCGGAAACCCCTGCTGATTCAGCGGAGGAAGACGGCAAGACCGCGCCGGCAGCTCACTCCCATACCGCAGACTGCTACCAAAGGGTGCTGACCTGCACCCTCCCGGAGCATACCCACACGCTGGAATGTCTGGCGGACATAACCGCAGATGTTGAGACCCCGGCAGACTGGGACGAGCAGAGCGAGGGCGTGAGCAGCTTCTGGAGCGATGCCATGACGGAAATCGCACAGAGACAGCTTGGCTACACCGAGAGCGCCAAAAACTTTACGGTGGACAAGGCGCTGGGCGAGACCTTGGCGCAGGCCCATCACTACACACGCTACGGTGATTGGTACGGCAACCCTTACGGGAGCTGGGATGTGATGTTTGTCGCCTTCTGCCAGCATTATGCAGGCATACCGGAGGATGTCATCCCGCAATGCGCAAGCCTGCTTCAGCTGCGCACGGAATTGGAAAACGCGCACCCTGAATACATCACCCCGGGTGGCAGTGAGGCCACACCGGGCGACATCGTACTCTATACAAATGCCGCCGGTGAGGAAACGATCGGCATTGTAACCGCGTATGATGGCGCGAACCTGACCGTTGTTTCCGGCGCTGTGGACGGTGCGGTAGCGGCTGTGACGGTCGCAGAGGCCGATGTCACCAATACCATCCGTGTGTTGGATGCGTATGGCGTGTATGCGCAGACCGGCGCATCAGACGGATCCGAAGAACTCTCCTTTGATGCGGACGCCATTTTGGCAAGAGACGGCGCGGTGGCGTATATTGTTTGGCAACGGCCGGATCCCATAATGCCGGCTGCGGAAGACGATGATACACTGACCGCAGCGGCAGCAACCCCTCAGTATGACGGCGAGGGCAACCTAAAGCTGGATAATCTGCTGACAAGTACAGCTATTTCCATCAATCAAAGCGGCACTTGGGAACCGCTGGATAATTTTGCATCTATCAAGGACGGCACCCAGGTTCAGGTGGAAATCGTCTACAGTGTACCGGCGAACGCATTCCTAGACGGCGGCAATACAGCGACCTATACCCTGCCGGCGGGTGTCTATCCCAAAGGAGATTTGTCAGGAAACATCACCGATTCGACCGGAACGATAATTGGTACTTTTGCGCTTTCGAAAAAATCCCCTACGGTCACATTTACATTTAATAACGACACAAGTCGGACGTTCACCGGCACCTTCAAGTTTAATACCACGATCAATTACGCTGAGACCGGTGGCGACGGCAAGATACATCTGGGCGAGAAAACCTACACCGTTGAGCCGGAGTATTCGCTGAACACGAAGAAAGAGCACACCCTTTCGGAAGACAAAAGTAAGGTAAGCTACACCGTTACAGTCAATGCCCCAAATGGTACGCATGACCAGACGGTCACCATTACGGACCGGCTGACCGAGAATACCGCAAGTGGCAACTATGATACGAGCAGCATCAAAATCGACGGGAAGCCGCTCTCCGAGTATACAGGTGCCGCCATCACCTACAACGAGGACGGCAAAAGCTTTACGATCACAGGGCTGCCGCCTCTCGGATATAACCAGTCGTATGAGCTGACCTATGATGTAACTGTGGCTGCCGTGACAGGCGCAGACGGTTCCGGTACGATTGTCAACACGGCCAAGGGCACAACCAGTACGCTGCAGAGCAACGAGGCCAAGGATACCGTCACCGTGAAGGAGAGCAGCATTGCCAAAACAGGCACCTATGACGCTGCGACCCACCGCATCAACTGGGTCATCAAGGTCAAAAATCCGGGCGGTGATTTGGCAGGCTATACGGTGACTGATACACAGGTCACACAGCTGGACATTGTTGGTGATGTAACGCTGAAAATTTCTGACGGGGCAGTTGTAACAACCATCCCAGGCAGTGTTTTCCTGACCGATGGCTACACCTTCCCGGCAGGTTCCAATGCGAGCTCCTATACATTTACCTATCAAACGGCTGCACCGGATCCGGTGAACGGCACCGTTTCTGCAACCAACCAGGCAACGCTGGAAAAAGGTTCACGTTCCTATACCGCGACAGCCAATGTTTCCACCGGTGTAGGCAAAGTGGATATTCGAAAGTATCCGGGCACTGTCACGCCGCTGGAAAACGGTGACCAAAAGGTCATGTGGAATATAACCGGAACGGTTCCCGCGGGCGTTAACAGTTTCAAAATCGTGGATAAGATCCGCGAACCGCTGTACGGCGTCAAAACCCAGCTGGAAACCGCCATTCGGAACAATCTGCGCTTGACGATGGAAGGCGGAACAACGCTGACATGGGAGGAGGCAGAGAAGAAGGGCATACAGATTCAGCTGTCCTTTTTTTCCAACGGTTTGAATGACTGGGACGATCCCAACAACGGCATTTCGGTTTCCGATGATGCAACCGCGGTGCATCGCATCTGGCTGCATTTTAGCCGGACGGACGGCGAGAAGCTGCGCATTTTGAGATGCACCATCAGCGACATTCCAACGGTGGCAAAAACGTCTGATATGGCGAACAATACCAAAAGGCATTTTGAGAACCGTGTGGAAATTTACTCGGATAACGCCGGGCGCGAAGGCTGGAAAGGAACTTACGATTATACAAAGATCGGTTCTATCACCAAGGAAACATCTGACAAGAGCGACAATGGGTACAAGCAGAACAACAGCACTACCTATGCCAAAAACAAGGTCATCTGGTATCGCATCAAACTGAATCTGGGTAGCGGTAATGTAGACACGACCCAAGCGCTGACGGTGGTAGATAAGATCCCGGACGGCATGAAGCTGGCTACGGACAATAATTCTCTTAGCAGCTATAGGATTGCGGCGGATCTGGATACAGCGCCGGGCAATAAATATACGGGAAAAATCAAAAAAAGTCCGAGCGAAAACATATACAGCCTTGTGTCTAACGGGGTTACCTATTGGTCGATTGACACTTCTGTTTCGGGGCAGCTGACTATTAAGGTGCTTCCTATTACGCTGCAAAGTCTGATCGACTCAAAGAAAACAACGGATCATTATGTGGAGATCCGCTATGCGCTCCAGCTGGATGATGCGACAGCCTGGAACGAGCGTACTCTCGAGGAAAAAACCTATACAAATACTGCCACATGGGACGGTGCATCGACATCGTCCGGCATGACCATCACGCGCCCGAAAAAGCAGCTTCTGGAAAAGACCGGCAATTATGATGAAACAACCCATCAAGCCAATTACACCCTTTGCATCAACCCCCGCGCAGAGGATCTCGCACCGGGCAGTGACACGCTCGAGCTTACGGACACGATGGAAAGCGAATACTTCGGCAAAACCGGCATGGAGCTGATGCTGGATTCTATCAAGGTATATGAATACATCCTGCAGGACGGCGACTGGGTAAAGGGCAACGAAGTCAAAGACAGCGTTCGCGTTGAAAAGGTTGAAGAAACCGCATCGACACGGAAGTACAAGTTCGTTCTGCCGGACGAGAAAGCCCTGGTACTGGAGTACTCTTATAAAATGAATCCGGGTAATCTCGCAAGCGACATGTCGGTAAAAAATACGGCTACGCTGGCGGGAAAAACTGTAGGCAATCAGGTTTCGGCGAAAAGCGACAGTGCATCGGCAACTGTACACAATGCCGTTCTGACTGTTGCCAAGACGGATTCTGCTACAAACTTAGCCATCACGGCAAGCCCGGCAACCTTTGCGATATACCACTATAATAAAATCAGCACAGGGTGGGATTTTATTAGGCCGGAGAATACAGGTGCGAACGGCAGCTTTGACCTGACATTTGCGCAATCCCCTGCAGCAGGCAGCCCGCAGCTGGTCACCGGGGACCTGTATAAGCTTGTGGAAACAGCGGCCCCGGCAGACTATGCACTGGATGAAACCCCGCGCTATTTTATCTGGAACAACAACGCAACGGATGATGACAAAAAAGCAGCTGCGCTTACAGCTGCAACCGGAGCTACTGTCCCGGAGGGGGTTACCACTGCAAACATTAGCTTTTTGGGCGTGAACGGAGACCGCGCCACAATGGCCATCCCCAACAAGCAAAACTGCCTGACCCTGCGCAAAATCTGGTATGGCATCGGGAACGACACGATAGAAGCACCGGTGGAAAAGATCCAGGTGCAGCTGTACCGTTACGAGGATGGAAAAGACAAGGCGGACGCAGTGGCGGTCGGAAAGCCGGTCACCTTGACAAAAGCTGACGGCTGGACCAAGAAAATTTCTTCCTTGGAGAGCGGTTATCACTACTATGTAGAAGAGCTAGGAACAGACAGTGGTGCGCTTATCTTCTATGAAGTAAAGTACAGTGAAAGCAACGCCACCGGTGTCACCGGCGGCGGCACCATTACCATCACGAACAAGCAAAAGCCCAGCTATGAGCTGCCCGCCACCGGCGCGGCCGGCACACCCCCGTATACAGCAGCAGGCGCCCTGATAATGGGCATCGCGCTGATGTTAGGATACCTCATCAACAAACGCAGCCATTCGGGGGGAGGGGGTAAAAATTAGGGCAACACCGCATAATTCTAAGTGCCGATACGGCGAGCGAGGTGCGGCAGATGCTAAGCCAAAAGCGCAGATAATACTGGATGCTGCAAAGGTGAGCGCCGCCAGTGG
>NZ_PSQF01000079.1:0-12839 GCF_003324125.1 Subdoligranulum sp. APC924/74
TATTATCTGCGCTTTTGGCTTAGCATCTGCCGCACCTCGCTCGCCGTATCGGCACTTAGAATTATGCGGTATTGCCCTAAATAAAAAGTAAACTCTCATTATCCCCTGTGCCCACCTCCGGACACAGGGAATTTTGGGATTAAGGAGCCAGAAATTATGATCCAGATCCAACACCTGACAAAGCGGTTTGCCGCGGCGGGCGCAACGGTGGTTGCCCTGAACGACATCAACCTGGAAATTCAGGACGGCGATATTTACGGTATTATCGGCATGTCCGGCGCAGGCAAGTCCACGCTGGTGCGGTGCATCAATATGCTGGAACGCCCGGACGAGGGCAAGGTGATCGTGAACGGCCGCGAAATGATGCAGCTGAGCCCCGCAGAGCTGCGCGATGCCCGGCGGGAGATCACGATGATCTTCCAGCAATTCAACCTGCTGATGCAGCGCACCTGCCTGAAGAACATCTGCTTCCCCATGGAGCTGGCCGGTGTGCCCAAAGATAAAGCCACAGCCCGCGCCAGGGAGCTGCTGGAGCTGGTTGGCCTGCCGGACAAGGCGGACGCTTACCCGGCGCAGCTTTCCGGCGGGCAAAAGCAGCGCATTGCCATTGCGCGTGCCCTGGCCACCAACCCCAAGGTGTTACTGTGTGACGAAGCCACCAGTGCCCTGGACCCCAACACCACCCACGCCATTTTGCAGCTGATTCAGAAGATCAACCGCGAAATGGGCATTACGGTGGTTATCATTACCCACCAGATGAGCGTGGTGGAGGATGTTTGCAGCCATGTTGCCATTTTGGATAACGGCACCGTGGTAGAGCAGGGCAGCGTGCGGGATATCTTCTCGAACCCGCATTCCGACGCTGCCAAGCGGCTGGTGTTCCCGGCGGGCACGCCGGAGCGCGAGCTGCTGCCCGGCCGCAAAATGGTGCGTGTTGCCTTTAACGGCACCCAGACGACCGATAAGCCGCTGGTGGCCAGCCTTGCCATTGAGTGCGGGGCGCTGGTTTCGATTGTGGCAGCGGACACCCGCGTGGTAAACGGCCAGACGCTGGGCAGCATGCTGCTGGCCCTGCCGGAAGGCGAAGGCGCTGCCAAGGCGCTGGATTACATCAAGAATTATCCCGGCATTACCTACGAGGAGGTGGGCAGCAATGGCTGAATTTTTTGCATCGAAGGACTGGCAGACTTTTTTGGATGTTCTGCCTTCCATCCCGGCAGAAACCTGGGATACTTTTTACTCTACCGTGGTGTCCACCCTGTTTGCACTGGTCATCGGCCTGCCGCTTGGTGTGTTGCTGGTAACGGGTGAGCCCGGTGGTGTGCGTCCGCTGCCCCGCTGGGTCATGCGGTTGCTGAACGGCGTAATCAACCTGCTGCGCAGTGTGCCGTTCTTGATCTTGATGATCATTGTCATTCCGCTGTCCCGCTTGATCGTGGGCACTTCTATTGGCACGGTGGCATCCATTGTGCCGCTGGTCATTGCATCCTTCCCGTTTGTGTCCCGTCTGGTGGAAACCAGCATCCGTGAGGTGGATTCCGGCGTGGTGGAAGCAGCCCAGAGCATGGGGGCAACCCCGCTGCAGATCATCACCAAGGTGCTGATCCCAGAAAGCATGCCCAGCCTGATTGCCAACGCAACCATTGCTGCCACAACCATTCTGGGCTATGGCGCTATGGCAGGTGTGATCGGCGGCGGCGGCCTGGGCAAGGTTGCCATCAACTATGGCTACTACCGCTATAACCTGGTGCTGGAAATTTTTGCAACTGCGCTGCTGGTTGTGCTGGTGCAGGTGCTGCAAAGCATTGGCACCCGCCTGGCCACCAGGTGCGACAAGCGCGTGCAGAAAACCAAAGGCTAAAATAAAACGATAAAAAGCGAAACGGCTGGCCGTGCAGACAAAATCACCTGCACGGCCAGCCGCTTTTTGTGTGCTTTTGGGCTTATTGGCATCGCTTTTGCTTATTCAAAATTTGTTCACCAAATCTTACCAAATCGTTCAGAACTCTTTAACGAGGTTTCCATAATCTGCCCGTATAATAACAGTGTACTCGAAAGAGAGAAACAAAAACGTAAACGACGTTTTAAAACATCCACTGCGTCCTTCGCCATGCCAGACGCCCGCAGCAATCGCAGCGGCCGCCGGCGAAGGCCAGACAACCAACAATGCCGGGCAACCGGCTTTACATACATTTCTCCTCCTTCTCCTTCCTTTCCAATTTGTTACGAAAAAAAACATGCGCCCTTTGCAGCGGCCAAGGCTTCGCAGCCTGCCCAACGCAAAGGGCGCATCGTTTATTATTTCAGAATATACTTTATCATCACAGACTGGCAATATCCGCCAACAGGGCGTCTACGTCCTCGTCACGGGTGGCCCAGCTGGTGCAGAACCGCACGGCAGTGTGCTCGGCGTCCGGCTTGGCGGTCAGGGTCATGGCGTACTTTTCGCTCAGGGCATTGTACCAGCTGTTGGGCAGGATGGGGAACTGCTGGTTGGTGGGGGAATCAAACAGCATGGCGCATCCCTTTGCTTCAAACGCAGCGCGGATGCGCATGGCCTGGCGGTCCGCCTTAGCGGCCATAGTGTAATAGGGGCTGGAACCGGTGCCGTCCTCGCCGTTCAGCAGGGCAAGGAATTGCAGCCCCAGCAGGCGGCCCTTGGCCAGCATGGCGCCGTGCTGCTTGATGGCGTAGCGGAAATCCTGGTCCAGATCGGGGTTATTGATGACAACAGCTTCGCCAAACAGCGCACCGCACTTGGTTCCACCCAGGTAGAACACATCGCACAGGTTGGCATAATCCTGCAGGTTCAGATCATTGGCTTCGCTGGCAAGGCCGTAAGCCATGCGGGCACCATCCACAAACAGGTACAGGCCGCAGTCATAGCAGGTGGCGGAAAGGTCGGTCAGCTCCTCCTTGGTGTACAGGGTGCCGTCCTCAGTGGGGTTGGAGATATACACCATGCCGGGCTGGGCAATGTGCTCGTGGCTGGCATCGGCCCAGTGAGCATCATAAGCATCCCTCACCTGCTGGGCGGTAATTTTGCCCTGCACGCTGGGCAGGGCAAGGCACTTGTGGCCGGTGGCTTCCACCGCGCCGGTTTCATGTACATTGATATGCCCGCTGTCGGCACACAGCACGCCCTGCCAGGGTTTTAACAGGGCATCCACCACGGTAAAGTTGGCCTGGGTGGCACCCACAAAAAAGTGGACTCCGGCATCCGGGGCATCGCACAGCTTACGGATCAGGCCGCGGGCCTGATCGCAGTAATCGTCCATGCCGTAACCGGGGGTCTGTTCCAGATTGGTCTTTTGCAGCAGGTCCAGCACCGGCTGGGCGGCACCCTCGCCATAATCACATTCAAAGCGGATCATAAGATCGCTCCTTTCCGTTTTAACCGTTCGCTGCGGGCAGAGTACCCGACAGCATACTTATCCATTATAAAGTCTGTACCGTTTTTTGTAAAGGCAATACCGCATCATTCTAAGTGCCGATACGGCGAGCGAGGTGCGGCAGATGCTAAGCCAAAAGCGCAGATAATACTGGATGTCTTATCGAGCATTTTGGCAACGCAGATGCCGTGCCGCAGCTGCCGGAGCGGTGCTTAAGCCGCAAGGCGGGAATTGTGCGGTGTTGCCTAAAGAAAGCACTGTGCAGAAAAGCCGCAGCAGCGGCGTACAGGGAGCAAAACAAAAAATCCGGACGCTTTTTGGCAAGCGCCCGGATTTTCAACAAGTTCAGCGGTTATCGTGGATAACTTTGCCCTTTTGCACCACGGCAAGGATGTTCAGGTCATCATCGGCCAGAACCACGTTGCCATAGCGCCCGGCGGCCAAAGAGCCATAATCAGCATCAACGCCAATGCTCCGGGCCGGGTTTTCGGTCGCGGCGCGCACCGCGCTTTCCAGCGGAACGCCCATCTCGCACACAGCACGGCGCATGCAGTCATACAGGCAGGTAGCGCTGCCGGCGATGGTATCGGGGTGTTCGGTCAGGGTGGCGCGGGGGCCGCGCACCGTAACGGCCTGGCCGCCCAGGCTATAAGCGCCGTCCGGCAGCCCGCAGGCCATCATGCTGTCCGCAATCAGGATCACATGGTCATCCCCGAAGGTGTTAAAGGTAAAGCGCACCACAGCGGGGTGAATGTGAACATTATCGGTGATCAGCTCCACATCGGCACCGTCTTCCAGCGCGGCAATAATGGGGCCGGGGGCGCGGTGGGTGATGCCGGGCATGGCGTTATACAGGTGGGTCATGTGGCTGGCACCGGCGGCAAACGCAGCCTTGGCGGTATCATAATCCGTGCAGGTGTGGGCAATCGAGATGCACACCTCGTTGTGGCAGTCACGGATAAAATCCAGATTGCCGGGTTCTTCCGGGGCAACGTCCACCAGCTTGATCAACCCGCCGCTGCGTGCCTGCAGCCGGCGGAACATGGCGGCATCGGCCCCCTGCACATACTTGGGGTTCTGTGCGCCGATCTTTTTGGGGCTGATGTAAGGGCCTTCCATGTTGATGCCGACCAAGTCAGCACCCTGACCGTTCTTGTGGGCGGCGGCCACATCCATAATGCCGTTCAAAATCTCCTCGCTGAACGTCATGGTGGCGGGGCAGATGGCCAACACGCCTTTGCTGGCCTCAAAATCGGCAATGGCCTGCAAGCCGGCTTCATCGGCATCGCAGAAATCATGCCCGACAGCACCGTGGAAATGAATATCCACCAAACCGGGCAGAGCATAGGCACCGTTGGCATCCAGAACTTCCTCGCCCTCCAGCGGGGGCGCACCAAAGGCAATGCGGCCATCCCGGATGGTCAGATCCCCTGTTTTGAAGGTATGTTCCGGCGTATAAATTTTTGCATTTTTGATAATCATTGAGAAATTTCCTCTTATCAGTTATGCAGTAAGGGCTTGAGCGATACGCTTAGTCCAGCTTGGAAGCAGCTTCGGCATCCAGCACCAGGGTGAAATCCGGGTGCATCTGCAGGATGGAAGCGGGAACTTCCGGCGTGACGGGGCCGAAGAAAGCTTTCTTAATGATGTCAGCCTTGCCAACGCCGTTGGCAACCATCAGAACCTTGCGGGCCTGCATGATGGTTTTGATGCCCATGGTGTAGGCTTCTTTCGGGACCAGATCTTCGTTGTTGTCAAAGAAGCGCTTGTTGGCCTCAATGGTCTCTTTGGTCAGGTGGACACAGTGGGTGCCAAGCTCAAAAGCGGCACCCGGCTCGTTAAAGCCAATGTGGCCATCGTGGCCAATGCCCAGCAGCTGCAGATCCACGCCGCCCAGATGCTGGATGATTTCATCATAGTGGGAGCACTCGGCAGCAGCATCCATGTTGGTGCCGGCAGGCATATGGATGGCTTCGGGGCGGATGTTGACCAGGTCAAACAGGTTACGGTGCATGAAGGACCAGTAGCTTTCGGGATGCTCGCGGGGCAGACCGCGGTATTCGTCCAGGTTGACGGTGTTTACTTCCGCAAAATCAAGGTCGCCCTTGTTGTACCATTCAACCAGCTGTTTGTAGGTGCCAACGGGGGTGCCGCCGGTTGCCAGGCCCAGCACGCAGTTGGGCTTCATGATGACCTGTGCCGAGATGATATTGGCCGCTTTGCGGGACATATCATAATAATCTTTTGCACGAATAATTTTCATGGGGAACATCTCCTTATTCTTTTTTTGTGCGCGGACAGCCATTACCTATAGTATAGCACAAACACCACAAAGAAACTAGAGATTGTAGAAAAAAGAGAGAAAAAACAAAGAAATATTTTAGGAAAATATAACAAAAAATCCTGGCTCCGGAAGCCGGAACCAGGATGGGGAACGCTGCCTTACAGCAGCTTTTGCAGTTCTTCGTAAACAAAGCGGACCTGCGTGCCAAGAATGACCTGGCAGGCCGTGGGGGTGGAGCGGATCACACCGGAAGCTCCGGCGGATTTGAGTGCCTTTTCGTCCACCTTAGCACCGTCTTTCAGCTGGAAGCGCAGCCGTGTGGCGCAGCAGCTGGCTTTTTGCACATTGGCCTTACCGCCCAGCGCAGCCAGAATGTTGGCGGCAATGCCGGCATGGTCAAGGTCGGCTTTTACCACACCCTCGTTTTCCGCCTCTTTCTTTTTTTGCAGCGCGGCCTTGCTGGTGGAGCGCGCCACAAAGAAGCAGATAACCGCGGCCACAGCCAGCAGCACGGGGATCACGATCCAAACCTTGGGGGCGGCGGGGGCAAGGGCAACGCCGCCGGCAATCACGGCGGCGCACAAAATCAGGGCCAGCACCAAAAAAGCAGGCGACCGGCAGATGCGTTGGAATGAGTTCATGTTACAAAGTACCTCCTTGGGTAGTGTATTTTTGCCGCTGCGGCAAACCCGCAGGAGGCATTTATAGTTCTGATTTTAACATAATCAAGCAAGAAAAGAAAGAGTTAAACGCCAGCTTTTGCCCACCAAAACAAAAAAGCCGCAGGCAGGGCCATGGCGGCCAGCCTGCGGCGTGGAACAAAGGAACCAGAACCCTTGCCCTTGCTGTTACTTAAATTACAGCATCTTCTTCAGTTCATCGAACACGAACTGAACCTGAGGCCCGATGACAACCTGGCAGGAAGTCTTGGACGGGCGGATGACACCGGCAGCACCGGCAGCCTTGACAGCCTTTTCATTCACAGCGGAAGAATCTTTCACTTCAAGGCGCAGGCGGGTTGCGCAGTAGTCAGCACCGGTAATGTTCTCCTTGCCGCCGACAGCAGCCAGAACACCGGTAGCAATCGCAGTGTAGTTGTTGTTGGAAAGCTTGATGTTCTTTTCGCTTTCTTCCACATCGTCGTCCTCACGGCCGGGGGTCTTGAGGTCAAACTTGGTGATAGCGAAGTAGAAGACAAAGTAGAACACAAGAAAAGCGGCAATGCCCAGAGGAATGATCATCCAAGTCTTGGCAGCTGCGGGCAGGGAAGCGGAGAAAACCAGGTCCGTTGCGCCTGCGGAGAAGCAGAAGCCAGCGCGGAAACCGGAGTAGTAGGTGATGATGGTGAAAATGCCGTACAGAGCAGCATAAACAACATACAGGGGGAAGCACAGGAACATGAAGCCGAACTCAAACGGCTCGGTAACGCCGCAGACGAAAGCGCAGATAGCGGCGGAAACAACCAGACCGATAGCAGCCTTCTTGTTCTTTGCGGTGCGGACCATAGCCAGTGCAGCGCCGGGGATACCGAACATCATGCAGGGGAAGAAGCCGGACATGTACATGCCAAGGTCCCAGCCCACGTCAGCACTGGTCTCGCCAGCCCAGAAGTGTTTCAGGTCGCCCAGGCCGATGGTGTCAAACCAGAACACGTTGTTCAAAGCGTGGTGCAGGCCGGTGGGGATGAGCAGACGGTTCAGGAAAGCATAGATACCTGCGCCGATGCCGCTCAAGCCGGCAATGCCGTTGCCCAGAGCAACCAGAATGCCGAAGATAACGGGCCAGACGAACAGCAGGATAACAGAAGTCACGATGGAAACCAAAGCGGTCATGATAGCAACGCTGCGCTTGCCGCTGAAGAATGCCAGCCAGTCAGGCAGCTTGGTGCTCTTGAACTTGTTGTAGCAGGTGGCGCCGATGACAGCAGCCAGGATGCCGATGAAGGAGTTGCCGGCGATCTTGCTGAAAGCAATGTAATCAACGGTGCCTTCTTCCAGGGTGGAACCAACAGCAGCGCGGATGGTGCCCACAACACCGGGGCTGAGCAGCTGCTGCATCATCAAAAAGCTGACCAGACCAGCCAGACCAGCGGTGCCGTCATGGTCGTCTGCCAGGCCGACAGCTGCGCCGATGGCGAACAGCCAAGCCATGTTATCGATCAGAGCGCCGCCAGCCTTGACCAGCAGGAAGCCGACCGTGTAAGCAGCACCGGTAGTAGGACCTTCAGCACCCATAACGGCGGGAGCCAGAGCGTAGCCAATACCCATCAGAATACCACAGACGGGCAGCGCGGCAACGGGCAGCATCAACGCCTTGCCGAGCTTTTGCAGCCATTTCATCATAAGATACATTCCTCCTAATACGGACGTATTTTGCCGGGGTGAAGCTAATGCCCCCGGTGGGGATTGCAAAACCGCTCTGGTTAGCAAAATTCCCGTTCATGCAGTGGTAAATAGGAACATTGTTTGCGGTGTAACAATCTGTTAAATCTATTTTAACATATTTTCAATAAATTGCAAATGTATTTTGTCAAAATAGCACAATGCCGAAAAAACAAAGGTGACTTTGGTTATATTGCTAAAAATATAACGCATTTTGACCGAAACTTGAAAGAAAGACAGGTGCCCCGGCGCTTTAACGAAACAAAGAGATAGATAAAGATAACATAAAGTGAGCGTTTTTTGCTAAAATATTGCAACAAAAATACATTTGAAAAAACTGTACAAAAACGCATTTCTGTAATAGTTAGCAGCTGAAACGGGCAGCTGCTGGTGCAGGGCAAAAAACGTGCGGTGCGGCTGGCGGGCGGGGCGGAAAATGTGATGTCTGCCATGGTAAAACTTTTGTGCAGCAGGTACGGGCAAATCAAGAAAAAAGGAAATAAAAAATCCTGGGACGCCGTAAAAACGGCACCCCAGGCAAACGGAGTTGAAAATGGCAAAATCAGTTGTTGGCGCTGAACAGCTGGGGCGCAGCCTTGTACAGCAGCACCACGGCAATGGTGGTCATAATACCTTCCGGCAGCATGTAGGAGCCGTTGTAAGTCAGGCTGTAGATCCACGCGGGCAGACCATCGCTCAGGTTGCCCCAGATCAGCACGCCGGACAAAAAGCTGCACAGGAAACGCAGCACGCACACGGCGGCGGAGCCCACGGCCACGCCGACCAGCTTGTTTTTGAACGGCTTGGCAAACACGCAGGCAAGCCCCAGAAAGGAGAAGGCCAGCACATAATCCAGCAGGATCATGCCCACCAAAGGCAGCAGGCCGGGCGCCGGGGGCGCATAAAAGCCCAGCAGCATCTGCAGCAGGCTGTTCACAAAGCCGGTGAACAGGCCCCACTTGACCCCGTGGCGGAAGGATACCAGAATGAACGGCACCATGCTGAACAGCGTGATGGAGCCGCCGTTGGGCAGCTCATAGATTTTGATGTTGGCCAGGATGGTGCCCAGCGCAATCATCAGGGCGCATTCTACCATAATGCGCGTTTTGGTGTAAGAGGATGACATATACATACCACTCCTGAAAAATAGTACATAAAAACAAGAAAAGCGCCCGCAGGTACAGCGGGCGCCAAAAGCGTTGTGAGCAGTATATAACCACAGCAAAACTTCCTACGCCGGCATTACCCGGATCAGGTATAGGGTGCTCAAAACACAGTTGCTTTGATCTCAGCCGGAGATGCCCTCCAGCGCCCCTGTTCTTATGTCCGGTTCCCAGTATAGCAGGAAATGCCGATTTGTCAAGGCGGAAAACTACTCGATCTGCCAAATTCCGCCGCTTAACGGTGCAAGGTCCAGCGCCAGCCATCCGTTGGCAATGGGGCGGGGAGCATTATCCACCCAGCCCGCGGCAAACAGCGGCAGGGCACAGCTGCCCCAGCCCGGCTTTAGCCCAAACCCCTGTACAGCCTGTGTGCCGGTGTTCAGGGCGCACAAAAGTGTTTCACAGCCGGCCTGCAACGTAAAGCCCAGCACGCCGGTGCTTGCATCCTGCGCGGTCCAGGCAAAGCTTTGGGGCGCATACAGCGCCGGGTGTGCCAGGCAGAAAGCATTCAGCGCCTTACTGTAATCAGCCAGGGCGCGGTGCCCGGCGTCCGCCAGCATAGCCCAGTTCGGCTCCCGGCCATCGGTAAAGGCATCCGGCTGGCCGAACTCCACCCCCGCAAACAGCAGGCTTTTGCCGGGGCGGGCGGCCTGTAATAACAGCAGCAGCCGCATCTGGGCCAGCTTTTCTTCTACATTGCCATACAGGCGGGTGAAAATGCTGGCGGGGTGGTTTTCATCGTGGCTCAGCGCGTTGATGCCCTGCACCGTGCCAAAGGGGCCAAAGCTGCCGCACAACTGCCGGAACAGAGCGCTGCGCCCGCCGAACGGCGCGGCAAAATAGGCCAGCGTATCCTGTGTCCAGCCGATCTCCCACACATAGTCAAAGCCCAGCCCGCCGCTGGCGGTATCGGAGGTGGCGTTCATGGAACCGGCGCTGTCCTCTGCCACCAGCATGCAGCCGGGGAACCGCGCGTGCAGCCCGGCTGTCAGCGTTTTGAAAAACTCTGCTGCCTGCCAGCCGTTGGGGCAGTGGTACAGCGCGTTGCCGATGGCATCCACCCGCAGGCCGTCGCACCGGCACACCTGCAGCCAGAACGCCGCCGAACTGAGCAGAAAGCTGCGCACCGGCGGGCTGGCCAGATCAAAGTTCAGGCTGCCCCAGTCGCTGGGGCCGGATTCAAATAAAGGCGCACCGTCAAAACAGGCCAGGCGGTCGGCATCCGGCGCAAAATGGACCGGCACAAAATCCATCAGCACGGCAATGCCTGCGGCGTGCAGGGCATCCACCAGCGCGGCAAAGCCTGCAAACCCGCCAATGCGCTGGGTGGGGGCAAAATACCCGCACCCCTGGTAGCCCCAGCTGCCGTCAAACGGGTATTCTGCCAGCGGCAAAAACTCCACATGGGTGTAGTGGTGCTCCACAAGATAGGGTACCAGACTTTTTGCCAGCTCCGGCCCGGTGTAATAGCGGCCGTCCCAATGGCGGTGCCAGCTGGCGGCGTGCAGTTCGTAAATCAGAACGGGAGCATCCCGGCGGGCACCGCGCAGCAAGGGAGCGGCGAACGGGTAATTCGGCTCCGCCAGGCGGGAAGCCGTGCCGGGCAGAGCTTCAAACGCAAAGGCAAACGGGTCTGCCCGCAGCTGCCAGCTGCCGTCCGGCCCCTGAATGTTATACTTGTACAGCTGCCCAAGCTGCGCCTGGGGCACCCGCCCGCGCCACAGGCCGTCCTCACAAAAGGTGAGCTCGGCGGCGGAATAGAGATCCCAGCCGTTCCAGTCACCCAGCAGCTGCACGCGGCGGGCGTGCGGCGCCCACAGGGTAAACAGCCAGCCGCGCCCCGGCCCCGCCGGGTGGGAACCCAGCAGGCGGTAAGCGTCAAAGCTGATGCCGCAGAAAAACTCTTCCACATCCGGCCGCATCGCTCTGCCCCCTTACCCTGCAAAATTGAACGTGTGTTAAATAAACTTATTATAACATAGGCACGGCCCTTGCGCAAACAGGGGGCGGCCCGTATAATAAAATGGTGTGTCTGAAACGTCGAAAATATCGTCTATTTCTACAAATATGGCGGGATTTTGTGTTAAGGCAGTACCGCATAATTCCCGCCTTACGGCTTAAGCACCGCTCCGGCGGCTGCGGAACGGCATCTGCGTTGCCAAAATGCTCGATAATACATCCAGTATTATCTGCGCTTTTGGCTTAGCATCTGCCGCACCTCGCTCGCCGTATCGGCACTTAGAATTATGCGGTATTGCCTTAAAAGGTCTTGAAATCCACAAAGGATTCCTGCGGCTCTTTGCCTTACATCCTGCTTGTGTTTGCGAAATATCCGTCATTTTCTTTGTTTTCAGATACACCAGATACACCTTAGAAAAATTATGAGATAAAAGTTGCGATAAATAGGGGAAAACAAGATGCAGAAAAAAGTATCAGCCGCCGTGCGTGCATTTGGCCGCGCCCACAAAGCCGGGCTGGCCCTGCTGGGCGGCGGGGCGGCGGCGCTGGGTGTGTTCTGGGCCGCACGCCGCAGTGCCGCGGCCATGCAGTGGTGGGTGGAGTATGTTTCCATGCCGGTCAAGCGGTTTGCTTCTGCGCTGGTGGAGCCGCTACCCTTCAGCTTTTGTGAGCTGGCTGCCACGGCGGCCATTCTGATCTGCCTGGTTCGGCTGGTGCAGCGCATTGTGCGGGCTATGCACCGCAAACAGGCAGGCTTTGCCGCCTGGGTGCTGCATGTGGGCACCGCGGCGGTGTGGATCTATGCCGGGGTGTGCGCTTTGTGGGGCACCCAGTATTATGCACCCAGCTTTGCCGCGCAGGCCAACATGCAGGCCCCGGCCCTGAGCGTGGAACAGCTGGCCGCCACCACCGTGTGGTTTGCCGAGCAGGTGAACGCCGCCGCTGATACCGTCCCACGGGACGAAACCGGTCTGTTCGCCGTGAGCAAGGAGAAAATTTTGCTGAACACCGGCCATGTGTATGACGGCATTGTGGCGGAATATCCCTTTTTGGCCGGGCCGCACCGCAGCCCCAAACCGGCGTTTTATTCCAAGCTGATGAGCGCGGCAGGCTTTACCGGCTACCTGTGCCCCCTGTTTGGCGAGAGCACCCTGAATGTGGACTGCCCGGCGGTGTTTTTGCCCGCCACCATTGCGCACGAGTTCAGCCACCAGCGCGGCGTGGCGGCCGAGCAGGAAGCAAACTTTGTGGCGATCCGGGCTTCCACCACCTGTGGTGATGCGGCATATGAATATTCCGGCTGGCTGATGGGCTACCTGTACCTTTCCAACGCCTGGTACAGCGCTGACCCGCAGGCCGCCAGCGAAAATTACCGCACCCTGTGCGATGCTGCCCGCACCGACCTGGCCGACAACAACGCCTATTGGGCCAAGTGGGAAGGCCCGGTCAAAGAGGCAGGCAGCACGGTGTATACCGGTTTCCTGCGCGGGTATGACCAGACCCTGGGCATGAAAAGCTATGGGGCCTGCGTGGATTTGTTGGTGGAGTATTATTATCCAATGGCGCAGGGGGAATAAGTTTATAGGCAATACCGCATAATTCTAAGTGCCGATACGGCGAGCGAGGTGCGGCAGATGCCAAGCCAAAAGCGCAGATAATA
>NZ_PSQF01000007.1:0-82674 GCF_003324125.1 Subdoligranulum sp. APC924/74
TTTTGGCAACGCAGATGCCGTGCCGCAGCTGCCGGAGCGGTGCTTAAGCCGCAAGGCGGGAATTGTGCGGTGTTGCCTAAAACTTTTGGGGCGTGCGGGAACACTTTCCTGCCGACTTACCGGGGTCAGGCACACAGAGTCAGGCTGCCGGGGATTACGCGGCGGGAGCCAGCTCTTCGTCCGGCTGTTTTGCCGTCTGCACAGTAAAGCTGCCGTCCGCCTGGGCGGTCACGGTCACCGTGCCGTACAGGTCGGTGCGGTAAAAGTCAATGCCCTCATCCTGCATTTCCTGGATGACCTCGCGGTGGGGGTGGCCGTAATCATTGTTCAGGCCGCAGCTGGCAACCACAAGCTGGGGCTGCACCTGCCACAGCAGTGTTTGGGTGTTGGATGTGGACGACCCATGGTGCCCGGCCTTGAACACGGTGGACCGCAAGCGGAACGGATATTGCTCCGCCAGGGCGGCTTCCTCGTTGCGCTCGGCATCGCCGGTATCCAAAAAGGTAAAGTTCCCGGCTTCAAACCGCAGGCAGAGCGACATATCATTTGTTGCATCGTCACTGCCCGCCGTATCGGCATCCACACCGGGCAGCAGCACGGTCAATGTGCCGGTGCCGATGGTGTACTGCTGGCCGGTATAGGCAGTTTCCACCGGTACGCCGCATTCCTGGGCGGTTTGCAGGGTGCGCTGGGTCTGGCCGGTCACGTCAGTTTCGCTCAGGTCGGGGGTCAGCAGGGTCTGCACATCAAAGTTCTGCAAAACGGCCTGCATGCCGCCCACATGGTCGGCATGGGGGTGGGTCATCACCAACAGGTCCAACTGGCTTACGCCATAGCTGCGCAGGTCCTGCACAAGGTTCTGCCGGGCATCCTTGGGGCCTGCATCAATCAGGCAGGCCGCACCGTTCTGCAAAATCAGCACGGCATCCCCCTGTCCCACATCCAGGAACACCACTTCGGTTTCCCCCTCCGGCAGCGGGGCTGTGGTTTCGATCTGGCTGGGTTCCAGGCCAACCCATTGGTAAATCTGGTCCCAGCTGGGCACAAAACCGTTGCCGCCGTAATTTTCGACCACATACAAGGCAACGGCGATGAGAACAGCGGCCACAATGGTCCACAGCTGGGGGCGGCGGTAGGAATGGCGGCAATACCTGCGCCGCCGGTATTTACTCACCCTGGCCCAGCTGGCGTTCCTGCCACTGGGCGCGGGTCAGCAAAACGGCACGGGGCTTGGCGCCCTCATAGGGGCCGATAATCTTTTCCTGTTCCATCTGGTCCATGATGCGGGCCGCACGGGCATAGCCCAGCTTGCAGCGGCGCTGCAAAAGGCTGGTGGATGCCTGCCCGGCTTCGATGACGCATTCCACCGCCTGTTCAAACATGGGGTCGCGGCTGCCGCTGTCATCGTCCGAATCGGAGCTGCTGCCCTTGCCGCCCTTTTCGGCCACGGCACGGCGCTCCATCTCGGCAATCATCTCTTCATCATACTGGGCGCTGGAAGTGGATTTGATAAAGTTCAGCACAGCGCTGATCTCTTCATCTGTCACAAAGGTACCCTGCACACGCACGGGCTTGGAAGCACCGACCGGCAGGAACAGCATATCGCCGTTGCCCAGCAGCTTTTCGGCGCCGCCGCTGTCCAGAATGGTGCGGGAGTCGATCTGGCTGGAAACTGCAAATGCAATACGGCTGGGGATGTTGGCTTTGATCAGGCCGGTGATAACGTCCACGCTGGGGCGCTGGGTTGCCACAATCAGGTGGATACCAGCCGCACGGGCTTTCTGGGCAATGCGGCAGATATAATCTTCCACCTCTTTGCCGGCAACCATCATCAGGTCGGCCAACTCGTCAATGATAATGGCGATATAAGGCAGGTGTTCCAGCACATCGGGGTGCTGCTTGGCCAGCTTGTTATAGCTCTTGATATCGCGCACATTGTTTTCGGCAAACAGCTTATAGCGGCGCTCCATCTCGGCCACACTGGCCCCCAGGGCACCGGCGGCCTTGCGCGGCTCGGTCACAACGGGCATTAACAGGTGGGGAATGCCGTTGTACTCAGCCAGTTCCACCACCTTGGGGTCGATCAGAATCAGTTTGACATCTTCCGGACCGGAGCGGAACAAAAAGCTGATGATGATCGAGTTGACGCAGACGGATTTACCGCTGCCGGTGGAGCCGGCGATCAGCAGGTGGGGCATTTTACACAGGTCCGCCACCTGGGCTGTACCGGCAATATCTTTGCCCAGCGCCATGGTCAGTGGGCTGCGCATGTTGATGTAGTTCTGGGATTCAAACACCCCGCGGATGCTGACGGTAGACCGGATCTTGTTGGGCACCTCGATACCAACGGCGGGTTTGCCGGGAATGGGGGCTTCGATACGCACACCGGCGGTGGCAAGGTTCAGGGCGATATCATCCGACAGGCTGGTGATACGGCTGACCTTGATGCCCGCCTGGGGCTGCAGCTCATACCGGGTCACGGAAGGACCGCGGCAGATATCCAGGATATGGGTCTTAACACCAAAGCTGTCCAGCGTGTTCACCAGGATATCGGCGTTTTTCTTCATCTCGGCGGCCGCGCCGCGTTCATCTTCCGGCTTGGCCGCATTGAAAAGGTTCAAAGATGGGTAAGTATACGGCGGGAACTCCTCTTTGGCCTGGGCGGCAAAGGCTGCCGTAGCTTCGCTGCTGGCCTCCTCGTCCGCTTCGCGGGCTGCACCGGCGGGTGCGGTGGCTGCCGGGGCGGCAGGGGCTTTCGCCATTGCTTTGGCCACGCTGGGCGGGCTGGAAATGGGAGCCGAAGCCGAATTGCCCATGCTGGAAGATACCCGCAGCCGGTTGGGGCTGCCGGGGCGGCGTTCATCCGTTACGCTGTATACTTTAGGCGCAGCGGCGGCAGGCTGGGCCGTGGGCTGCGTTGCCGGAGCCTGCACACTGACCCGCCCGGTGAGCAGATCCGATACCGGAATTCCGGCGTTCCAGGCAGCCTTGGCTGCATCGAAACCGCCCTGGTCAAAGCTGCCGCCCAATGTGGGGATGGCTGTAACAGGGGCAGGCGCTGGCTGGGTGGGTTCCGGCACCAGCGGTGTTTCAAAATTATCCGCGCTTTCGCTGCTGCCAACGTCATCCGGTTCCGGCAATTTCTCTACCGGCTCCAGCGGGGTGGAAAAATCTTCCACCGAGGCGGCATGTGCGTTATCCTCCGGTTCCGGGGTCAGCGGGGTTTCAAAACTTTCCGCTTCTTCCTCATCGGGCAGGCCCACATCGGCACCGGCCACGGGGGTATCCCGCCCGGTCACGGCGCGCTGGATCAGGTCATTCAGGCTGTCTTCCTCCACCGGGGCTTCCTCAGCCTGCTGGGCTTCCGGTTCCAGGTGCAGCTCAAAGCTTTCTTCCTGCGGCTGGGGCTGGGGTTCCGGCTGGGGCGCGGGGTACTTGCGATGGTTCAACTGCTCCAGCGGGTCAAGGCCAAAGGTGCCGCCGGGGCCGATATCAATTTTCTGCAGCGGGTCATGCTGCACGGCATTCTGCAAAGCGCGCTGGGAAGCATCCGGCCCCAGGTCCACATCAAAGTCCGAGCGCTGGGCGGGCGGGGCAAAGCTTTGGGTGTGCTGCACGCCTTGGGGCGCAGCCTGGGCACGCTGCATATCGGGGTATGTTGCGGTGCCGGGCTGCGTATACGCCTGCTGGGGCTGGGCCGCCGGCTGGCCGGCCTGCGCTGCGGCGGCTGCCTGGTCGGCAGGGTTTGCCTGGGCCGCATTGCGGCGGGCGGCTTCCTCCTGTTCCAGATAGGGGGCCACATCAAAGGGGCGGCGGGTGCCAGACTGCGGCGTGGCCGGAGGCTCGCCGGCCATGGGCGGCAGGCTGCCGGTCAGGTTTTCAAGGGATTCTTCCTCCGCTTCATGGCCAAACAGCTGGGTATCATAAGCGGTTTCTTCCTCCGCACGGGCGGCGCGGCGGGCTTTGAACTCCTGAATATAATAGCTGATGAACTGCACCACATCCACCGGGGTAACAGCAAAAAACACCATCAGCCCCATCAGGATGACAATAATCATGACGATATTGGCACCGGGACGGCCACAGACGGCCAGCAGCGATGCGCCGATGGGCACGCCCAGCACACCGCCGGTCCAGAACTTGCGCTGCCCCCAGGCAAACAGCATCTTGACGGTCTGCCAGGGGGTATCCCCTACCTTAAAGTCCGAGAAGATGACCGCCGTACCGGCCAGCAGTACCGCCAGCAGCAGCACCTTGCCAATGAAAGTGCCCACATGGTAACCGGATGCCAGCAGATAGGCCAGATACAGCAAAAACGGGCCGACAAAATATGTAACCACACCAAAGGCGCCAAACAGCCAGCTGCGTAGAACATTCCAGAAGCTCTGCCCCGGCACCAGCACCAGCGCAATGGCCAGAATGCCAAACCCGGCCAGCACCACGCTGCGAATCAGGTTTTGCTGCTGGGCGCGGCGTTGTTCCAGCCTGGACATCCGCTTTTTGCTTCCGGAGGCCGAACTGTTGTGTCTGGCCCCGGAGCTGCTGCTTTTACTGCTTTTGCTGCCGGAGGCGCGGTATGTGTTTTTACTGTTTTTTCCGTTTTTGGCGGAACTTGAACGTGCCATGCTCTCCCTACCTCTTTACTATAATATGCGTATATTCAGGCTGCCCTGTTCAGCGGGCAGCCATTGTTGATTTGCTTTGGCGCGGCGGGCCCTGCCCCCGTTTTGAACGAAAGTTCGTTCGCCTTTTATCTGGCAGCGGGCGGCCATTAAACAGCATCCGGCGGCCCCGCATAAAGAGACTTTCCGCGCAGTGATTTTATCTGCCATCCGCCACGGCGGCTGTGCCGTGCTGTTTTGGGCAGGGGCATACTGCCCCTTATAGCATAAGGTATATTGTAGCATGAAAACGCCCGCTTGTAAAACCCCTTTCTCTTTCTATTTTCATCAAAGCCTTTCCGCCCACCGGCGGGCAGCGCCCCCTCAATATCCGGTTTTCCCGGCGTCGATTTCGGCATACAGGTAGCGCAGCGCATCGCCCAGGTTGCCGATGGCATCGATCAGCCCCTCTTCCACAGCCTGTTCCCCGCCCAGCACGGTACCCATATCCATCACCAGCTCCCCGGTATTGTGCATCAGCTGGGTAAAGCGCTTGGCGCTGATGCCGGAATGCCCCGCCACAAAGCTGACGATGCGCTCCTGCATCTGCTCAAAATAGCGCAGGGTCTGGGGCACCCCCAGCACCATGCCGGAGTGGCGCACCGGATGCACCGTCATGGTGGCGGTGGGCACAATAAAGCTTTTGCGGGCCGAAACCGCCAGCGGGATGCCGATGGAATGCCCGCCGCCCAGCACCAGTGTTGCGCTGGGCTTGCTGACGCCGGAGATCAGCTCCGCCAAAGCGAGCCCGGCTTCCACATCGCCGCCCACGGTATTCAGGATGACCAACAGCCCCTCAATGGCGGGGTCCTCCTCAATATCCACCAGCTGGGGGATCACATGCTCATACTTGGTGCTTTTCTGGTTATCGGGGGCCAGGCTGTGGCCCTCAATGGTGCCGATCACCGTCAGGCAATAAATGGCATGGCGGCCCTTGGTGGCAGGCACAATGCCGCTGTCCGTGATCAGGTCATGTTCCAGCCGCATGCGCTCCACATCCTTGGCGACCTTGGCAGCATGGGGGGCGGGCTGTTGTTTTGGGGTACGGTTTGGCATGGCGGGGGTCCTTTCCTTCCGACAAAATCGGTGCGCCGGGCAGTGCAAAACCCGGCTATACCCTGACAGTATGCCCCGCTGGTACGCTTTTTTATGCACAGAGGGGCGCGACTGGGCAAAAAAAGCGCGGAAAAACTTAGATAAAAAATTGACAATCGGCACAAGATTGATTATACTTTTACTAGAATTTACATCGGAATCACACAAGAGGCAGGGCGTTCCCTTTACCCCTGCCCGGAGAACGGGAGATTAGTCTTTATGTCATCAACAATGCAAAACAAAGCATCGTTACCCGTGATCAAGCGGCTGCCCAAATATTACCGCTACTTGAGCAACCTGCAGGCAGATGGGCGTGATAAAATTTCTTCCAGCGAGCTGGCCCGCATGATGGGCACCACCGCCAGCCAGGTGCGGCAGGATTTCAACTGTTTTGGCGGTTTTGGCCAGCAGGGCATCGGCTACAAGGTGGATGTGCTGCTTACCGAGATTGGCAAACTGCTGTTTGGCAACGGCGAGCTGCTGCCTACCGTGCTGATCGGCGCCGGCCGCCTGGGCACGGCGGTCTCCAGCTTTATCAGCCGCGATACCAACGGCTACAAGCTGATTGCCGCGTTTGATATCAACCCCGCCCTGGAGGGCAAGGAGATCAGCGGCGTAACCATCCGCCCGCTGTCCGAGCTGGAAAGCTTCTGTGCGGCGCACAAGCCGGTGGTCGCCGTGCTGTGCGTGCCGCGCCAGAGCGCCATGGACCTTTCGGACGAGCTGGTCCGGCTGGGTATTCAGGGCTTCTGGAACTTCAGCCACTATGATCTTTCGGTCGTTTATCCGCAGGTCACAGTGGAAAACGTCCATTTGGGCGACAGCCTGATGAGCCTTGGCTACCGGCTGCGCAGCCATGATGAATAAAAGCCGGGCACACAGCACGTGACTGTTTCCGGCGGGGTGTACCCCAGCGCCTGCCCTGGCATGGGTGCAGGATCCTGTGGTACACCCCGATTTTCATGCTGTTTTTTACTTTATTTTAATAAGGAGCCAAACATGGCAAAGCTATATTACCGTTACGGCGCAATGAACAGCGGCAAAACCACGGCGCTTTTGCAGGTTGCTTTCAATTATAACGAACGCGGCATGCGGGTGCTGATTCTGAAAGCCAGCGTGGACACCAAAGGCGGCGATCATATTGTTTCCCGCCTGGGGGTCAGCCACAAGGTGGATGTGCTGGTCAGCCCGGACATGGACATCCTGGATATCGTCCGGGCCGATACTGCCGCCCATGGCAGCGCCCCTGCCTGTGTGCTGTGTGACGAAAGCCAGTTCTTTACCCCGGCGCAGGCCGAGCAGCTGTTTTTGGTCACGGTGGACCTGAACATTCCGGTCATCTGCTATGGGCTGCGGGCGGACTTTATGAACCGCGGCTTTCCCGGTTCCACCCGCCTTCTGGAGCTGGCCCATACCATCGAGGAGATGAAAACCATCTGTGCCTGCGGCCGCAAAGCCACCTGCAACGGCCGCAAGGTAAACGGCGAGTTCGTGTTTGAGGGCGCCCAGGTTGCGATTGACACAGTGGATGCTGTAGAGTATCAGAGCCTTTGCCCCCAGTGCTGGTACCGGGAATACCGCGCTTTCCTGAAACGCCACCCCGCGCACCAGTGATCCATTCTTTTATTTCAATCTGTGTTCCGCCCTTTTATATAAGGCAACACCGCACAATTCCCGCCTTGCGGCTTAAGCACCGCTTCGGCAGCTGCGGCACGGCATCTGCGTTGCCAAAATGCTCGATAAGACATCCAGTATTATCTGCGCTTTTGGCTTAGCATCTGCCGTACCTCGCTCGCCGTATCGGCACTTAGAATTATGCGGTATTGCCTTAAGTAAATGACAACATATATGGCACAAAAGCCGCTGCCCAGCCTTGCAGCACCGCTTTTGTGCCATTTTTGTTTCCAACACTTTGCGGCACAATTTTCAGAGCACCAAAAGGCCGCATATACAAGATATGTTTTATGTGCAGCAATTTCCATTCCATTTTTCGCACATATTTTGCCATCGCGAATATTTTTTAGCATACTGTATTTCTTCCCATTGCAAATTTTGCACGAATGCGCAAAAGAAGTGCGCTTGCGTACATTTTTTGCGTTACCGAATTTGTGCGTTTGTTTTCTGTGATTCATTCAGCATTTTACACGTTTTCCCCTATAATTTCGTTGTAACCGTTTGTAGCATATACAAATACGCACAAATCGCCTCACTTTATGCAAGATTTTGCCGTAATTTTTGTTAGATGCAGGGTCAAGCCGTTTCAGCACTATGTACAAATTGTTTTTTCTTAGTTCGTATGTTTTGACATGAGCTGATTTTTTGCCCATTTAATTAAAGCAATATTTGTTTGTTTTTATAATTTGCACACTATTTTGGATATTTTTTTGATGTTCACAATTTGTTATTATAATAGCGTTGAATGAAGCGGTCAGTTGTCAGGCCGCTCGTTATAGGAACATTTTTAGGAGGACTAAAACAATGAAAAAGGCAATCGCCCTTGCAATGGCCAGCGTTATGGCTGCTGGCCTGCTGGCAGGCTGCGGCGGCTCCGCTGCCAACAGCACCGCAGCTTCTTCCGAGGCCGCTTCTTCTGAAGCTGCTTCCACCTCTACCGAGGCTGCTACCGAGGCTCACACCGTCAACACCACCGATCCCATCACCCTGACCATCAGCTGGTGGGGCGGCGATGCCCGCCAGGCTGCATACGAGGCTGCCTGCAAGGCATTCACTGAAAAATACCCCAACATCACCGTTGAGTGTACTTACGGCCCGTGGAACGGCTGGGAGGAAGCTCAGTCCACTGCCCTGGCTGCCGGCACCGCTGCCGACGTGATGCAGGTCAACTGGAACTGGCTGTTCCAGTACTCCGGCAAGGGTCAGAGCTTCGTTAACCTGAACGATTACTCCGATGTGCTGGATCTGACCCAGTTCCCCTCTAACGCTCTGGATGCCTGCACTGTGGCTAATTCCCTGCAGGCTGTTCCCGTCGCTATGGCCGGCCGTATTTACTACTGGAACATGGCAACCTTCAAGAAGGCTGGCCTGGACCACTACCCCACTACTGAGCAGGAGCTGCTGGACGCCGCCAAGACCTTCCAGGAAAAGCTGGGCGATGACTACTATCCGCTGGCTGCCGGCCCGCTGGACCGCATGATCATGATGACCTTCTACCTGGAAAGCAAGTACGGCGAGCCTTGGGTTACCGACAGCACCCTGAACTACACCGTTGAGCAGCTGCAGGAAGGTCTGGAATGGATCCAGAGCCTGGAAGATAACCACGTGATGCCCGACCTGAAGACCATGAACGCCGCCGGCGATAAGACCATCACCGATGGTCAGGCTTGGATCACCGGCAAGTACGCCGGCATCTTCACCTGGGACTCCAGCGCACTGAGTGCAAGCCAGAACCTGCCCGACGACGCTGAGTACGTTGTTGGCGACGAAATCAAGTGGGGCGAGGCTGCCAACGGCGGTTTTGCCAAGGTTTCCATGGGTATGGCTATTACCCAGAGCTGCGAGCATCCTGTTGAGGCTGCTGCCCTGATCAACTTCATCCTGAACGAAAAAGAGGGCGCTTCCATCATGGGCACCCAGTGCGGCATGGTTTGCTCCAAGGCCGGCCAGGAATACGCCAAGGAAGCCGGTGCTGTCAACGAGCTGATTCTGGAAGCCAACACCAAGGTTATGGCTTTTGTTGACCAGCCGTTCGACCCCTGCTACGAGAGCACTTCCCTGAAGGACGAGACCAATGGCGTGTACGGCGATGTGTTTGAAGGCTTCAGCTACGATCAGTATGATTCCGCCGAGGCTGCCCAGATCCTGTACGATGGCATCTGCGAAGCACTTGCCTAATCCCCGTTTTCACACTTAAGGCAATACCGCACAATTCCCGCCTAACGGCTCAAGCACCGCTCCGGCGGCTGCGGCATGGCATCTGCGTTGCCAAAATACTCGATAATACACAAAGTATTATCTGCGCTTTTGGCTTAGCAGCTGCCGCACCTCGCTCGCCGTATCGGCACTTAGAATTATGCGGTATTACCTTAACCTTACACATCAGCAAGGCTGGCCCCGGCCCCATGGCGGTGGGGCCAGCCCTTTATTATGTAACAAGGAGGTTTCCTTTATGAGCGCACCTGCTGCCAAGACAGTGACCCGCACTCCTTTCAAAAAATGGTGTGATGAAAACGTTGGCCTTTTGTTCCTGATTCCCTGGATCATTGGTTTTGTGGTGTTCAAGCTGTATCCGTTTGCCACTTCCCTGTTCTACAGCTTTACGGATATGAACTTCTTTGACGGCATTACCAAGTACGGCCTGATGAACTACATCTACATTTTCACCAACAAGAAAACGCTGACCTCGTTCATCATCACCTTCCGTTATGCCCTCATCACCGTTCCCCTCAAGCTGATTTTTGCTTTGTTCATCGCTTACATCCTGAACTTCAAAATCAAGTGCGTCAACCTGTTCCGTACCATCTACTACATTCCCTCCATCCTGGGCGGCTCTGTTGCCATTGCCGTTCTGTGGAAGGCCCTGTTCAAAGAGGATGGCATCATCAACATGCTGCTCTCCTTTATCGGCATTCAGGGGCCCAGCTGGCTGGCTGACCCCGATTACGCCATGGTCGTTATCATTGTGCTGCGTGTATGGCAGTTCGGCTCCGCCATGGTGCTGTTCCTTGCCGCATTGAAGGGCGTTTCGGTCGACCTGTACGAAGCCGCCACCATCGACGGTGCTTCCAAGACTCGCCAGTTCTTCTCCATCACCGTGCCGATGATCACCCCCGTTATCTTCTACAACCTCGTTACCCAGATTGCTCAGGCGTTCCAGGAATTCAACGGTCCCTACATTATTTTTAATAATGGCGGCCCCCGCGGTTCCGTCACGCTGGTTTCGCTGCTGGTTTACAACTATGCGTTCAAGAGCAACGAAATGGGTATGGCCTGCGCCATGGCCTGGGTCATGTTCATCATCATCGCCCTGCTCACTGTCATCGCATTTGGCAGCCAGAAGCATTGGGTCTACTATGCTGACTGATTGAAGGAGGAATTGATTTATGGGTATGAAAGCACGCGCCAATGTGGCAACCTTCTTCAAGTATTTTGTTCTGATCTTGATGGGCTTTATCATGGTCTATCCGCTGCTGTGGATGGTGGGCTCCACCTTTAAGACCAACGCCGAAATCTTTACCAGCCTTTCCCCGTTCACCACGCACCCCACCCTGGATGGCTATTATAACGCTGTGACCAAAACTTACGGCGGCGATATCACCATCTGGCGTGCATTCCTGAACACCTACAGCTACGTTATCCCCAAGGTTGTGTTCACTGTTATTTCTTCTGTCATTGCTGCTTACGGTTTCAGCCGTTTCAAGTTCAAGGGCCGCGATTTCCTGTTCGGCGTTATGATCATGACGTTGTTCCTGCCGCAGGTTGTTCTGAACGTTCCGCAGTACATGATGTACAACAAGTTTAACTGGATCAACAACCCCCTGTACCCCGCCCTGTGGGTGCCGTCCCTGTTTGCTACCGAGACCTACTTCGTCTACCAGCTGGTGCAGTTCATGCGCAGCATCCCGCACGACCTGGACGAAGCCGCCGCCATTGACGGCTGCGGCCCGGTCAAGATCCTGTACAAGATCATCTGCCCCATGCTCAGCCCCTCTCTGGTCGCCTGTGCGCTGTTCCAGTTCATGTGGAGCTGCAACGACTTTATGGGTCCCCTGCTTTACGTTACTACCCCGCGCAAATACCCCATGGCAATCTTTGTTAAGCTGTCTATGGACAGTACCAGTGAAGGCATTCAGTGGAACCGCATTCTTGCCTTGTCCCTGATTTCCATTATCCCGCAGCTGCTGGTTTTCTTTGCCGCTCAGGATTCCTTTATTGACGGCATTGCCGCTGGCAGTGTAAAGGGCTAAGCTTCAAGTTTTTTCCAAAACTTTTGATCTTTTTTGCGCCCAAACCACCACACAGGCTGCCCCGTACCGCTGCAAAAGGGGTACCGGGCAGCTTTTATTTTGAAAACTCCGGCCACTGGCTTTTCTCGCTTTTGGCCGTTCCTAATATTCAGGATGCAGCCGGAATAAAAAGGCTTTCGGCTTTCCGCTGTATTCCGGCACATGATGGTGCCTTTTCTGCTGATCCCTTTGCATCGCTCTCCCCTGCCCTGCTTATCCGTTAGGGGCAAAACAAAAGCGGCTGCCTGTTGGCAGCCGCCGGGGGTTGTGGTTTTGTGCTGTAACATTTTTGGCCTTATTTTTCCGGTTTGTTTACCCGCTTGAAATATTGGCGGTACTGCTGGGGCGAAAGCCCTGTGGCATCTTTGAACACCCGCCGGAAATGCGCGCTTGTCATAAAGCCTGTCTTTTCCGCCACGCTGGAAATGCTTTCGTTGGTCTTTTCGATCATGTTCTGCGCCGCTTTGATGCGTACGCCGTTGATGTATTCGATCAGGCTCAGGTTGATGGTCTTTTTGAACAGACGGCTGAGGTAATACGGGCTGATGTAGAACTGGTTGGCAATGCTTGTCAGGGTCAGCTTCTCGGCGTAATGCTCCGCAATATAGCCTTGGATCTGACTGACGATGCGGTTGGTCACCCGGCCGCTGTCGCCCCCCAGCTCATGCTGGTTTTCGCACATCTTTTTCAGCTGCAACAGCAGCGTGGCCAGCAGCATTTTGCGGGTCACAGCGCTTTCGGGGTTGTTTTCGTCCTGCATCTGGATCAGCTGCTGCAGGATGGAGTAGATATAGTTCTGCTGCTTAACCGTGATGTTGCTCAGCAGGTGGTTGTTCTCCTCGCTCATAAAGCTGAACAGGTCAATCTCCGGGAAAGCCCCGCTGATCTCCTGCAGATACTCGCGGCTGAAATTGCACACAATGCGGCTGGTGGGGCCATCCCCTACCGAACCAGTCTTGTGGATCTGGTTTTCCCCAATCAGGATCACATTGCCTGCATTGACGATATAGGCGGAATCCTCAATAAAATAGCGCCGCGCGCCTTCCACTTCATAATACAGTTCATATTTGTGGTGTGTGTGGAAACTTCCCATATCGTAGCTATGCTCGCGGTCGATCATATCGATATAAAAGTCCACATGGGGGGAATAGGTATATTCCTTGACCATCCTGTTCAAACCTCCCGCCACGCCCCGCCCAAGCATTTTTGCCAGTTTTAGGGCGGAACGCGCTTCAATTTTGTTGATTTATTTCATATTAACACATTTCTTGTTGAATTTCAAAACTTTTTTCATTTTTTATGGAGGAAATTATCGTATGAAACTCGCTCTCGTTCGTGCCTGTACCCGCAGCGCCTGTTTTGAGCTGCAAAACAACACCTGCTATACCGCCCCTGCCCCGTTCCGGGTTCAGCTGAACGGCCAGACTGTGCTGGAAGCCTGCGGCACCAACGTGTTCAGCGTGTTCAGCCTGGAACCCGGCAAAACCTACCACCTGGAAGTGCTTGCCACTGATGGCGATACCGGTACACTGGACTTTGCCACCGCGGCGGAAAGCTTTTTTGTAGATGCTTCCCGCTATGGCCTGGTGAATGACGGCGTGACCGACAACACCGCCTTTTTGCAGGCTGCGCTTTCCACCTGCCCGCCGGGCGGCACAGTGTATGTGCCCGCCGGTACTTACCGCACCCAGAGCCTGTTTTTGTGCAGCAACACCACCCTGTACCTGGAAAAAGGTTGCACCCTGCTGGGCGGCACCGACCGCCGCGAATATCCCATCCTGCCTGGTGTGCTGCCCTGCGCCGATGAACAGCACGAAGCCTATCTCGGCGGCTGGGAGGGAAACCCGCTGGACTGCTTTGCCGGTTTGATCAATGTCATCAATGCCGAAAATGTGACCATCACCGGCGAAGGCTGCATCAACGCCAACGCCGACAACGGCGACTGGTACCAGCACATCAAGGTGAAACTTGTCGCCTGGCGGCCGCGGCTCTTCTTTACCAGCAAAGCCAAGAATGTGACCCTGCACGGTGTGGAGGTGTGCAACAGCTTCTCCTGGACCATCCACCCCACCTACTCGGACGGGGTGAACATCCTGCAGCTGCAGATCCACAACCGTGCCGACAGCCCCAACACCGACGGCATTGACCCCGAAAGCTGCAAGAATGTGAACATCATCGGTGATTCCATCCATGTTGGCGATGACTGCATCGCCCTCAAGTCCGGCAAACTCTTCCTTGGCACTGTGATGCATACCCCCTGCGAAAATGTGACCATCCGCAACTGCAACCTGAACCGCGGCCATGGCGGCCTGGTTATTGGCAGCGAGATGAGCGGCGGCGTGAAAAATGTGGTGATGACCCAGTGCCTGATGGACCACACCGACCGCGGCCTGCGCATCAAGACCCGCCGCGGTCGCGGCAAGAACGCCGTGATCGACGGGCTGGTGTTCCGCAACGTGGAAATGCGCCATGTGCTGACCCCATTCGTCATCAACATGTTCTACTTCTGTGACCCGGACGGCAAGAGCGACTATGTGCAGAGCCATGAACCCCTGCCGCTGGACGATGCTACCCCCCGCCTGGGCAGCCTGACGATGGAAAATATCACTGCCACCGACGCCGAGTATGCAGGCTGCTGGTTCAGCGGTCTGCCGGAGCAGCCGGTTGAAAAAGTGGAGATGAACAATGTCAGCATCTCCTTTGCCGAAAACGCCGGGGCTGGCCACGCCGCCATGATGTGCGGTGCCGCCGAATGCAGCAAGCTGGCGATCTGGGCCGAAAACGTGAAGGAGATTCACTTCCACAATGTCAAACTGGAAGGCTATGCAGGCGAACGCCTGAACTTTATCAACGTTGGCAGCTTTAAGGAGGATTAAGCCATGACCCATGAAGAGATTTTGACCACCCTGGGCAATTATGTGGATTATCTGATTGCCGGCAGCTCTGCCGAAGCCCCACTGTGGAACATTGAAAAGGTGCGCAGCGGCAAGCCCAATAAATGGAACTATGTGGACGGCTGCATGATCACCGCCTGCCTGAGCCTGTACAAGACCACCGGGGATGAAAAGTTCCTGAAGTTCTCCCGTGATTTTGTAGACTACTTTGTCAAGGATGGCGGCGAGATCTACACCTTTGACGCCAACGAGCATAACCTGGACAACATCAACCAGGGCAAAAACCTGTTTTCCCTGGTTGATTTGACCGGCGAACAGCGCTACCGGGATGCCATCAACACCATCCGCGCCCAGCTGGACACCCAGCCCCGCACCAAGGATGGCAATTTCTGGCACAAAGCCATCTACCCGTGGCAGGTTTGGCTGGACGGCACCTATATGGCGCAGCCATTCTACATGGAATACGAGACCCGCTACAACGGCATGAAGGGCTGCCAGGACAGTTATAAGCAGTTCATGAACATCAAAAAGTACATGCGAGACCCCAAAACCGGCCTGTACTACCACGGCTATGATGAAAGCCGCCAGATGTACTGGGCCGATCCTGTAACGGGCTGCAGCGCAAACTTCTGGCTGCGCGCCATGGGCTGGTTCCTGGTTGCCATGGTGGATGTTCTGGAGCGCATGGACGAGCAGATGTATTACGAATACCGCGCCATTATGGCTATGTTCAAGGAAGCAGTGGAGGCCATGATCCAGTTCCAGGACGCCGAGACCGGCATGTTCTGGCAGGTCATTGATAAAGCCGGCGTACCGGGCAACTATCTGGAAACCTCCGGCAGCTCCCTGTTCGCTTACGCCGTGCTCAAAGGCGTGCGGCTGGGCTACCTGCCCAAGCGGTTCCGCGCTTACGGCGAAAAGGCATTCTATGGCACCTGTGACAAATACCTGGGCGTGAACGATAAGGGCGAGCTGCAACTGTCCGGCATCTGCCTGGTAGCCGGTTTGGGCGGCGCCACCCGCCGCGATGGCAGCCTAGAATACTATTTCAGCGAGCCGGTTGTGGAAAACGACGCCAAGGGCGTTGCCCCCCTGCTGCTGGCCTATACTGAAATGATCATCCAGTAAGGAGGTTCCGCTGTTATGGCCATATTTACCGTTGGTGCCCGCCTGCATGATTACGGTAAGGGCACGCCCGATGAGCTGTTTGGCAAGGTTTCCGCAGACGGGTTTGCCTGCGTGCAGCTGGCCTACAAAAAATGCGTGCCCGGCGTTGCCAGCTATGCGGACGTTACCCCGCAGCTGGTGCAGAACACGCTGGAAGCGCAAAAGAAGCACAACATCGCTGTTGCCGTGCTGGGCACCTATGTGGAGCTTGCCATCGCGGACGAAGTGCAGCGCAGCGCCAACGCAGCGGATTTCAAAAGCCAGCTGGCCGTGTGCAAGGCGCTGAACGCGGGCTGCGTTGGCACCGAGACTACCGGCATGCACAAGCAGCCCGCCGGCACCACCCGCGAGCGTGCCCAATATATGCTCTGCAAAAGCCTGGAAACCATTCTGCCGGAAGCCGAGCGCCTTGGCGTGACCGTTGCCATTGAGCCCGTTGTTGGCGACAGCACCAACACCCCGCAGGCAGCGCGGCACATCCTGGATATGATGCAAAGCCCCGCGCTGGGGGTCATCCTGGACATGAGCAACCTGGTCAGCTTTGAGGGCAAGGACAACCAGCAGCCCCTGTGGGACGCCATGGGCGAGCTGCTTGGGGACAAAATCAAGGCCGTACACTTTAAGGGCAAGAACTTTGCGCCGGACGGCACCATGCTGCACACCAGCCTGGAAGATTCCTGCACCGATTACGCCGGTGCCTTTGCTATGCTGCGCACCCTGCCACAGCCGTTGCCCGTTCTGCGCGAGGAAGCCGTGCCCGCCCGCGCTGCCGGCGATATTGCTTTTATCAAACAGTTTTTCTAAGGTGTAATGCCGCCTCTTTTTGCCCCACCGGACCGGAGTATTTGCACTGATACCATGGAAGCCTTTTTGTGAAAGGAACCGATTCAATATGGAACGCAAGCTTGTAACCGTTGCCGTGGATGGCAGCGCTGAATTTATCACCCTGACCGCCGCTGCTGCCGCGCAGGACCCCGCCCAGCCGCTTCACTTTGTGCTGGGGGCCGGGACCTATTATGAACGCCCGTTTTTGGAACTGGCGGATTACATCATCACCGGTGCCGGGATGGGGCAGACCGTGATCTCCGCCGGGGCCGCCGGGCGCGACCCCTGGCCCGGCGAGGAGCGCACCGGTACCTTTCGCAGCCAGACGCTTTTCCTTGGCGGCGGCAGCGCCCGGCTGGAGCACCTGACCGTGGAAAACACCGCCGGTGATGGTGCGGACCGCGGCCAGGCGCTGGCGGTATATGCCGATGCCAGCCGTGTGTGCATGGTGGATGTTTCCCTGCACGGCAACCAGGATACGCTCTTCACCGCTCCCCTGCCGCTGGCCGTGCGCCAGAAAAACGGCTTCCGCGGTCCGCGGGAGAACACGCCCCGGCTGGACACCAAACAATACTACCGTGACTGCGAGATTTCCGGCAACATTGATTTCATTTTCGGCGGGGCCAACGCGGTGTTTGACCATTGCCGCATTGTGCCCGTTGCCCACCGCGGCGTTACCAGCTATATTGCCGCCGCCAGCACGCCGCAGGGCAAGCCGGGCTACCTGTTTGCCAACTGCACCGTGCAGGGCAACAGCCCCGCAGGCAGTGTCTATCTGGGCCGCCCGTGGCGGCAGTATGCCCGCGTGTACTGGCTGGACTGCGATTTAAGCGATGAGATCATCCCCCTTGGGTGGGACAACTGGTCTGACCCCGCCAACGAGGAAACCGTTCACTTTGGCGAGTACGGCTCCAAAGGCCCCGGTGCCCCCAAAGCAAGCCCCGCCCGCGCCGGTTACGCCGCCCTGAATGATGAAGCCTCCGCCCAGGAAATGCGCGCCATGCTGGCTGAATTCCGGGCCGACTTCGGTGCAGAAGTGTAACACGCTCTTTGCGGAGCCGCCAATTATAACATTTCACCTCCTCCTAAAAAAGCAGCAAGCCCGCACCGCGCCCCTGTATGCGCCTGCGGGCTTGCTGCTGTCATACCGCCGCTTTGATTCCAGAAAGGATTTTTTAATGAGCTATACCAAACTGGACCTTCTGCAGGACCTGGCTGATATGGGCCTGACCGGGCAGGAAACCATTCTAATCCATTCTTCCATGAAGTCCATCGGCCCGGTGGACGGCGGTGCCGATACTGTGCTGGATCCACAGCATTGAAGAAGTTCTGAACGTGCCTCACCGCCTGGCCGACCAGCCCATGAAGCTGCAAAGCGTGGATACCGATGGCAGCGCACACACTGTTTATATGCGCAGCCACTACAACGCCCAGCAGCCCCATGCCCCACAGTTGGCGGGCGGATACCGGTCGTGGTTCCGAGCCGTGCATGTGGGCATTGGTATACCTTCTATTGAGTTTATGTTTTATAGGCAAAGTAGCAAAGTATAGGAAAGAGAATTGATGGCAAGGCTGCCAAACGGGACGATGGCACGCATCGTCCCCTACAAATTATCATTTAGGTGCACAACGAATGATTTTATGTTTCTCCGCGGCGGGGTGAGAGCATCCCGCCCTACTGGTATTTTAGAAGGTTAGCCGCGCAGAATAAAATGTTCTGTAGGGAATGGTCTTGACCGTTCCGGGGCCTTGTCCAAATCTGGCATAATGAGATTTGTGATCGGGCCCGTCCGGCGGCCAGAGGGCTGGCCGCCCCACTTTCCCCCACCGCCCTGCTACCCACACTCAGGATATAACAACAGCCCCGGCTCTGCAAACGCAGAACCGGGGCTGTAATACTTAAGGCAGCACCGCACAATTCCCGCCTGACGGCTTAAGCACCGCTCCGGCAGCTGCGGCACGGCATCTGCGTTGCCAAAATGCTCGATAATGTCGGGTTGCGGTACCCGCATCGTGCTTCGGGGGCAAAAGCCCCTCGCACTCTGCGACCGCTGCCCCTGCTTCGGTTCGCTGTTTCCGCCACTGGCGGCGCTCACCTTTGCAGCATCCAGTATTATCTGCGCTTTTGGCTTAGCATCTGCTGCACCTCGCTCGCCGTATCGGCACTTAGAATTATGCGGTATTGCCTCAAATGATACCTATGTACCTTATTTACCGCCCATGAAAGCCGGCAGAGGTTTGCCCTCTTTGAGCCACTGGTGGTATTCAGCGGTGGCGGCAAATTCCACGTCACCGGCGGAGTTCAGCGCAGTCTCAACGGAGTCCTGAATAACGCCAATGATGAAGCCAACGCCGACGACCTGCATGGCAATATCATTGGAAATGCCAAACAGCGAGCAGGCCATGGGGATGAGCAGCAGCGAACCGCCCGCAACACCGGAAGCGCCGCATGCGCCCTAAGCCGACATGATGGACAGCAGGATGGCGGCAGGCACGGAGACCTGCATGCCCAGCGTGTTGGCGGCAGCCAGCGTCATTATGGTGATGGTAATGGCAGCGCCGTCCATATTGATGGTTGCGCCCAGCGGGATGGAGACGGAGTAAATATCCTTATCCAGGCTCAGCTTTTCGCACAGAGACATGTTGACCGGGATGTTGGCGGCGGAGCTGCGGGTGAAGAAAGCGGTCAGGCCGCTTTCACGCAGGCAGCGGAACACCAGTGGGTAGGGGTTGCGGTGCAGGTAGATAAAGATGATGAACGGGTTGATCACCAACGCCATCAGCAGCATGGTGCCCACCAGCAGCAGCAACAGGCGCCCGTACTGGGTAAAGATGGACAGGCCGTTGTCCGACACGTTGGTAAACACCAGGCCCATAATGCCAAACGGCGCCAGGTTGATGATCCACCGCACAATGGTAGAAATTGCATCCGCCGTGTTGGCCATAAAGTTCTTGGTGGTATCGCTGCCCAGCTTTTTCATGGCAAGGCCGAACAGGCAGGCCCACATCAGGATGCCGATATAGTTGCCGTTCATGATGGAAGCAACCGGGTTAGAAACAATGTTGGAAAGCAGGGTGTGCATCACATCACCCAGGCCCTGGGGCACCACATCCGCCGTGGCAGCTTCCGCCAGAACCAGCGTCTGCGGGAACAGCTTGCTGGTCACAACGCTGAGCGCAGCCGCCACAAAGGTGGTGAGCATGTACAGCCAGACCACCGTACCAAAGCGGCGGTCCAGCTTGGAGGAGCCCTGCGCCAGTGCACTGGCAACAATAACAAACACCAGCACCGGTGCAACGCCTTTCAGCGCGCCGACAAACAGGTTGCCGAATTCTTCGATCCATGCAGCACCGGGGCAGATCAAAGCCAGCACCGAACCGACCACCAGGCCGATTGCAATGCGCAGGATCAGGCTGGTAGAGTTGTACTTGGCAGCCAGCGTTTTGGCCGCTTTTGTGAGTTGATTCATAACAATTCCTCTTCCCTATTTTAATTGGGTTTGGCAGATGTTCCGCACCTGCCCATTCCGCAGCCGCCCGCACAAACGGTTTCGCGGAATGTTTTCCATTATACCGCAATCGTTCAAGATTGCAAGAGGCGGACAGGTGTGCCCTGTGGAAAAACAATCTATTTTTATCGTTGATACGAAGTAAAAAATATTCAAAAAATGTTTTCGTGGGCAATATATCTGTGTTCCGTCCGTGGACATTTCGTTGTATGAAAGAGGGCAGCATACGAATACACTGCCCTTTTATCTTGCTTTATTGGGAACACGGTTTAGAGCCAGATTCAGAGCCACAGAGAAACGCAGGCATATGGAAATTCGCCTGACAGCTTGTGGTAAACCTTCATATGGCCTTTTTCCTCACTGATACCGGAGCGGTAATCATCTCTCTGCTTTTGGCAGGGCAATAAACAACTTAAAAGCCAAGACAAAGAAAAAGAGCCTCAAGCCAAAGCTTGAAGCTCTTTGGTGCGGATGAAGGGATTTGAACCAATATTGCGCGGTATTATGTCAAAACGCAGTGCTCATAATCCTGCATAGCTATGATTTTTACAAGCGTTTTTATTCTGTCACAAGAGCAGTGCAGGGCGCTGTAAAATGCAAGAGTGCGGTAAAAAGTGCGGTATAACCACGGCCCCGAGATGCGGTAAAAATGCGGTATTGACAACACAGAAAAAGAATTGTATTATAGCTTTAGTGGCCGCTCCTCTGCCCGTTTTGGCGGGGGGCCAACGGCCCGGCGAGGTGTCGTCCGCTATTTTCGGTGGGCGCGTCTCGCCATTTTTTTTATTGACATATACGCTATAATCCTGTATTATTGGGGTGGAGGAGGTTGCAACACGCCATGTCATAGTGGTGTGCGCCCCCCCACCCTTTCAAGAGCCGTCTATGACCGGCTCTTATTTTTTATGCATTTTTCAGTACCTGCAGGAACACGCCGTTCACGGCCTGGGCCGTGTGGGCGGCGTCTCCGGTTAGGGTGTGGGAATAAATGCCGAATTCACGATGCCCCCGACCCGTACGACATCGTGGAAGCTGTCAACGACCTGACCGAAGCAGTCGAAGCTGTACAGAAGTCCATTATCTGGACGCGAAAGGCGCGTACCTGTACGGAGGTGCGGTAAACGCTGCGGTACAGCAAAAAGAAAGCACCTAAAAACTTACGTTTCTAGGTGCTTTTCTTTGTCTCGACGTGACAAAAAAGATACCCTGTCTCAAAATTCATCCGATTTTTTGTTTGCTCTTTTAGGGCAATCGTGGCGGCCATTGCAGCATCCATTCCAGATAGTCGGCGCGCGTTATTTTCCTTACGGAAAGAGAATGCTTTTGGTCAGCCCAATCAAGCAGCAATCTATTTAGTGGAAGTTGTTCAGAATAAATTATCGGACTGACTGTCTTTCCGGGTGGTGTGTTCGCCGTTCTACTCGTTGCCAGTTGCAAAACACCTTCATGTTCCCAATCGTACCATATCAAAATTCGAAGCAGGTCGATTGGTGTCTCGTCCGGCATAAGGAAAATTTCTTCGCGGATGTTCATGGCTTTTGCAATTTCTTTTAAACGGTTTGCCTTTGGGCTGCGATACCCCATTTCATATTGTGCAATGCGGTTCGCGCTGCTCTTTCCGTATCCGAGCATCTCACCCAATTTTTGTTGTGTAAGGCCGCGATGCTCGCGTACCAGTTTGATCCGTGATCCTGTATCCATCGTGTAATAGCTCACTTTCCCAAAAAGTAATACCCGCATCAGCAAGCGTTTTCGACTTGCCAGTGCGGGCGTTTGTGTATGAGTGAATGGCTCTATATAAGGTCAATCTTTTGGGTATAACCGCCGATAAAGTAGATTTCGATTTCTTGCCGTGAGTGGACAATAACCTTTTCGATGATTCTTGCGGTAAGGATGTCATCGTATTCCTTTATTAAAAGGTCTTGCGCCGTCAGCTGTTTGGTTGCTTCTTCGTCCTCCCCCTTACCATCCGTACTTTCTGCGATATTTGCTTTCAGTATTTTGATTTTACCGCTGAGTTTTCTCAGCTTATCATCAAGGAACGGTGTACTCTCGTCAAGTTCCAGTGACATTTCAAGCAGACGATCAAATTCTTGCTGTGCTTTTTCTAGCTGCTTTTGAAGCTGGGCTTTCAAGTTTTCTCCTGCTTTCATTTGACGGAGAATACCGTCAAGTTGTGCAGCAACTTCATCGGTAAAGTTTGCGGCCAGATTCTGCACAGCTTTCAAAATAGCCTGATGCAATTCTTCTTCCGGGATTGACGGTGAATGACTGCAAAATTTTGTTCCGTATTCGAGTCGATTGACGCATCTCCAAACGATTTGTTTTCTGCCGTGGATGTTCCAAGTAACCCGCTTATAAGGGCTGCCACAGTCTCCGCAGACCAGTCGTTCGGATAAGGCATATTTGCTGTTATAGCGGCCTTGGTGTCGTTTGCGTTGGTTAGCTGCCGACTTACTATTGCGGCGGGCGATTTCAGCCTGCACCTCACGGAACATCTGCTTGGTGACGATACCTTCATGGTTGTTTTCAATGTAGTATTGTGGCAACTGACCCGTGTTTTTCTTGGAAACGCCTGTCAGTACATCCTCGATAAAGGTCTTTTGCAGCAGCACATCGCCACAGTATTTCTCATTTTGGAGAATCCGCTGTACGCTCTCGGACGACCACTTTTTGTTTCCTCTTGCAGTCAGAACCCCGCCCGCTTCCAGTTTCTTTTTAATGGTCAGTAGACTGGCTCCTTGCAGATAGCTGTTGAATATCATGCGAATCACTTCGGCTTCTTCGGGGATTACCTCTGGTTTACCATCCAAGCCTTTTCGGTAGCCAAGTATCTGTCCATAGGGAAACGGGAATTTTCCCTGCCTAAACCCCATTCGTTTACCGCGTGCTACGTTCTGCGAAATCGACTCACTTTCCGCCTGTGCAAAGGCGCTCAGCACCGTCAGAATCATTTCGGAGTTCATTGTTGACGTGTTGATGTTTTCTTTTTCAAAAATCACCGCAATGCCGATTGCTTTCAGCATTCGGACATATTGGATGCTGTCCAGCGTGTTGCGGGCGAAGCGCGAAATGGATTTTGTAAGGATTAGGTCGATTTTCTTCTTTTTGCAGTCTTGAATCATCTGGTTAAATCCGTCACGCTTTTTTGTATGGATGCCGGAGATACCGTCGTCGGCATAAATCCCGGCCAGTTCCCATTCTGAGGTTGAGTTGATTTTCTCAGTGTAGTACAGTTTCTGCGTTTCAAAACTTCCCTGTTGTTCTTCTTCCTCGGTGCTGACGCGGCAGTAGGCCGCCACTCGCATTTTTCGCATGGTGTTGTTTTTCCCACTGCGTATCTGTCTAGTGGCTGGAATTTCGATGATTCTTGCGTTGCTCATGGTGCTCTTCCTTATTATAATGTCTGTCCGTTTCGCAGTTTGATGTCGATATGTGTATCGAGGTGTAAGATGATTTTGCTGACGATGGAGCTGTAGAATGATTCTGGAAATGTATCTGTGGGTTTGAATTCTTTGCAGGCGCGCTTGATTTGCATTGTTGTCGGATCGTCATCCCCTGCTGCGCAGTAATTAAATTGCAGTTCTGCTCGGCGCAGAATTTTGTCGATGATTGCATCTGCATCCAGCTCTGGTAATGCAAGGGCTGTGTGAATCTCATGATCCAGCTGAGCAACTTCTATTGACCGGGTGTTGCATTGTTCCTTTGGATTGTGGATTATTTCCGGGTGCTGTTGGATTTGGTATAACCTATCCACGATTTGTTGTGCCATGTTTTCAGGTTGCATCGGCTTTGACCACATTCCGCACTGTCGGCAAGTCCATTGTTGGGTTCTAGGTCGCCAGTATAGGCGCTCACCGCAGCAGGCACACTGCATATCGCTTCGAAATGGTTTTAGCACTGCTGAATATGTTACGGTTTTATTGCTTCGGATGCTGGCAGCTTGGCTGTAAACTTCTTTTGAAATAATGGCTGGGTATCCTTTGGCTCCACAGTAAATCTCATTTGCAAGTATGCGGGCAACGATATTTTTGTTCCAGCTATTATCTGAAAAGTGATAGGCTGTGCCACTTGTGGTCAAGTATTCTGCAATTTCCTTAAAACTCTGTCCTTCGGTATACGCATAGAATATGTGTTGTACAGTTGCGGCTTGTTCCGTGTTGATGACTGAATCTCCATTTTGAATCTGATAGCCGAAAGGAATGTACCTGTTCTTCATGTGGCTGCACGGCTTTCTGATAACTTCATGCCATTGATGAGTTCGAATTGGATTGCCGTATTGCTGATCAGCACTTTTTTCACAAGCTCTTTAAAGACAGACTCGTCAAATAATTCCAGCGGCGGTGTACTGGAAAGTTTCTTCTGGATGAGTCTTGTTTTTTGTAGAATTTTTTCCGATGTGTTAGACATATCATTTCGTGAAAGCTGTTGTTTCCTTTCCCTGATTTGCTGCTCAATGGCTGCACTTCGCTCTATAAATTGTGGTTCCTCAATATAACCTAGTGTATGGATTCTGGTAAGATTGTGTTTCTGTTTTGCAAGATGCTGAATATCTTCTCCAAGTGCAAGGCGTTTTTTATATTTTTGTTCTTGCAAATGCCGTAACCCAAGCAGGTCATCCACAAGTGGTTCCAGAATCGTTTTCTGATTACATTGCAGTCGATTATAGATTGACAAAAACGCCTGTTGGAGTTCATCCTCACGGATTGATTTGAGTAGGCAAAGAGCTTTCGATTGCAAATGCGTTCGGCAGCACCATACAAATCCTTGCGTGGGCGGCCCTTTTCTAGAGCATATAGCGCCGCATATTGAGCAGTAGATTTTCTTTGAAAATACACAAGTTCTATCAATCTCCCCTGTAATGCTTTTCTTTGCAAGTAGGTTCTGTACCTTTTCGTAATCGGTCTTAGAAATTATACCTTCATGCGTTTCCATCGCATAGTATTTTGAGCGCTGACCGGTATTAAGATACCTTTTCAATGGGAGTGAATCCGTTGTGTAGGTTTTTTGGTACAAGCTGTCTCCAATATATTTCTCATTACGCAGGATTGCATGAATCGTTCGGGGATTCCATTTGCTATTTTCTTTTGGATATATTGTATTTAAATGCTCAGCAATTTCATTTATGCTCATTCCAGACAGGTAACTTTTGAAAATATCGTTGACAATCATTGCGTTATTTTTTTCTGGCACGAGCTGGTGATTGATTTGCGTGTACCCAAACGGTGTAGCGTTGGTGATATAGTTACCCGTACGCATCCGTTTGTGTATTCCCCACTTCATATTCTGTGAGATGGACAGCGATTCTTCCTGTGCTACGGCGCAGATTATACTCAGTAGCATTTCACCGTTGGAGGTCTCGGTATCGAAGCCCTCTTTTTCAAAGGCTACCGTCACACCAAGGCTTTTCAGTTCACGAACCGATGACAGTGCATCCGCCGTGTTGCGGGCAAAGCGGGATGCCGACTTAACCAGCACACGGTCAATCAGTCCGGCACGGCAGTCGTCCATCAGGCGGTTGAACTGCTCACGACGCTTCGTGCTGGTGCCGGTGATACCCTCATCAGTGTAAATTCCAGCGAACTCCCAGTTGGGGTTTTCCTGTATCAAGTGGGTGTAGTAATCCACCTGCACGGCCAGCGAGTTTAGCTGATCCTCGGAATCGCTGCTGACGCGGGCATAGGCCGCCACGCGCAGACGCTTCGGTTGTTGCTGGATTGGCTGGATAACTTGGACTTGTGGCATGAGAGTTCTCCTAAATGCTTGCACTCATTGCGCGAAGTGTGTCCAGTATCTTTTTCCCTGTAGGAGAATTGGTGGAGAAGCGCTCTTTTTCAAAATCAGTTGTTATACCAAGGCTCTGCAATTCTTGCAGGATTGTCAGCAGGTCTGCTGTACGGCGGGCAAGATGTGTCGTTGACTGCGCCACAATGCAGTTGACACGTCCTGCACGGCAGTCAGTCAGCAATCGGTTGAGTTCCGGGCGTTGGCGCAGATCCGTACCCGTAACGCCATAGTCAGCATAAATCGCCATATGTTTAGGTAATTCTTCACGTTGCAATGCAGGGTGGGTTGCACCTTTATCCACACAGATGTAACGCGCCATGGATTTTCTATCTGCTATTTGTGGCATGACTTTCTCCTTTGCATTTGACGCTGTGACATTCTTTTTATCACATACAACATACTCGAAAGGCAGGTCAAAAGCTATTCACGAGAACCACTAAACTTCTCGGCGCAAAACGCCGCATTTCCGGGCATAACCAACATTCGTGCGCTGGCAGATGTCCCTAGGCAATCTTCCGTTTGCGGCAGCGGATACCAGCGCGGCATAGGCCAGTGCATATTTCAGCTCCTGTTCCAGTCTTACGGGAAACGGGTCAATTTGCATCGACAGCCACCTCCCACGGCACTCTTTTTCCGGTTCGCGCGGTACGAGCCAGGATGCGACTCTCCAACCCTGTCAGATAGAGTTCATATTGTAGATTGGTTTCGGTCGTAATCAGTACGGCACTGTAATTTTGCAGAAAGCGTAGGATGCGGTACAAGATTGTAATGTCGTGGCTCAAACGGTCAAGGCTCTGCACCATGACGGCATTGACACGCCCCTGTTGCACAGCGGTGAGCATGGCAAACAAATCAGGTCGCCAGAACTCGGTGCCGTACTTCTGCTCCATGCAGGAGTTGACGATGATGTAGCCGCGCCTGTCGGCTTCGCGCATGACATCGGCAAGCTGTTCTTCCAATGCGGGCAGGTTCGGTGCGGCACTGCGGGCGAACGCCCAAATTTTGTATTCTTTCATGGGCGCACCTCAGAATTGATCCATAAGTGGGAGACGGACATCAAAGCGGGGCTTGCCAAAGGAGGCCCGCGTGAAGCGGTCGCCGACAAAGCGTTCCAGACCGCTGTTGATGAGTTCGGCGTTTAGGTCACATTCGGTGGTGATGAGATAGACATCATTCTGACGCAGAATTTCAATAACTCCTACCAGTATGTAGCTGTTGCGGCTGATTTGCTCCAAATCGCGCACCATCACGGCTTCAATCCGACCGTTCTCTACTGCGTCCAACATAGAACGCAGACCGATGCGGTCTTTCAAGGTGTTTCCGCTGCAATGGTCAAAAGATGTGCCGCGCACAAGGAATCCATGCCCAGCTGCTTCGTCGATAAGGTCATACAGCCGGTCAAAGGCAATGCGCGGATCGCTGTTGGCGCAGCGCACATAAATCCAGACATCGTGGTTTCGCATAAGGTACATCTCAGATCCCTCTTTCACAAAAAGTAATCCGGGCGCTTCTGCTCCCGGATAAATTGCTGCACATCTTCGATTTTCTCGGTGGTCGGGCAGGACGGCAGCGCTGCCAGCGCGGCGTCATGATACCTGCTGCCAATGCCCGCACGTTCGTCCAGAATGGCTACCACACAGGAATCCTGTTCCGTGCGAATGGCACGACCAAAACCCTGCCGCAGCTTCTTCTGCATTTCAGGGATGACCTCGGCGTTTATGTAGTCGCGCAGGTTCGGGTACTGCCGGCGCTCATAGTCGCTGACCGGGTCGGGAATCGGAAACGGCAGCTTGGCGATGATCAGCAAAGACACCATGTCACCGGGAAAGTCGATGCCCTCCCAGCAGGAGCCTGCCGCAAACAGAACGCCGTTGCCGGATTGCTTGAACTTCTGGATGATTTTGCCGCCGTTGCGCCATGCCTGATAGGTCGGGTATTGCCACTGACCGTCCGTCAGCGCGCGGACTTCCGCCATCTGGCGGTACGCTGTGAACAGCACCAGCGCATGACCGTGACAGGCACCAACCAACCGAACGATTTCTTCTGCCATTCGGCGGTTGTCCATTCGCGTTTTTGTGCGCGGCGGAAAGTATAACAGACATTTTTTCTTGTAGTTAAACGGAGAATCCGCGCGGAAGTGGCGCAACGGCCGGTAGGTTGTCAGCCCCAAAAGCTGTTCGGTGTGGCTGAACTCTCCGGCTGCAGCCAGCGTGCCGGAGGTCAGAATCGCGGGTTCGCGTGTGTTCCACAGGGCGCTGCGGAGCAGCTGCGGTACGCGGTTGCTGGCTGCGCAGAATGTGGGCTGGCCATCGGCATCGTAGTCGATGTATAAGATGCGCGTCGGCACCTCCAAAAGAAAAAGGCGCAGGAGGCTTTCTGCTTCTCCCAGCCTGTTCAGCAGGTATCGCGGCACATCCGGCAATCCGCCAGCATTTTGCAACAGTGCTATACAGTCGATGAGAGCAGCGCGGCGGAACGGTGTAAGCACGAACGGTTCGCTCACTTTTCTTCGCAGCTTGGAAAACCCCTGCGTGCAGGAGAACGACAGCGTAAGGAACGTCGTCCGCAGCTGTCTGGCAAAATCCTTGTAGTGCGCCTGTTGTAATAAAAGGCACAATTCATCCATGGCGCGCGAGGATAGTGTTTCCGTGTACATCTGACGGGCGGCATCGGGCAGTTTGTGTGCCTCGTCCACCACCAGCGCCTGATAGCTGCGCAGGAGCAGCGGCCTATCTTCAAGTCGGTGCGATGCGTCTGCCAGCAAATAATTGTGATTGCAAATTTGGATGTCGGGTTTCATGGAATCCCGCAGATACTGCTGGTAGCGGCAATCCAAGCGCATAAAGCAATCTCGCGGGCAGGACTGCGGCACACAAATTCGGCAGCGGTCATACCGGGAAAGTTCCGGGATATGATCCATGTCCAAAATGTGCGCAGCAATGTTCAGGCTGTTGGTCTGCCGTTTTCTGCTTGGCTGCACCAGCGATGCTCTTTCGGCAAGGCGGGCATCGCAGACAAAGCGTTCTTTGCCCTTGCGGACAACGGCTGTGATGGGTGCTGTAATGATACCTTCGTCCAGCAAGACAGCGGACAGGTCGGGCAGATACTCAGTAAGGATAGCGTCCTGCAAGGCAACGCTGGAAGTGGAGATAACGATAGGCAGTTTCATCCGTTCGGGACGGTTCATCTGCCAAAGAATACAGCCCACGAGGTAGGCCAGCGTCTTGCCGGTACCCACGCCTGCTTCGCACAGGGAAATTTCCTTATTATATAAGGTATCTAAAACTTCATGGCAAAGCGCGATTTGTTCCTCGCGCACCGCCATGCCGTGCCGGGGTAAAATCTCCCGGAAAATCTGTTCGGCTATGTGGTGGGATTCCGCATAGCCCGTTGGATAGGTTTGCATTTTACACCCCTGTTTTCCATCCCGTTTAAAGCAAAATGATGGGCAGCAGGCGCTTGGGGTCCTGCTGCCCACGATTTGCCCTAAACGGCAAAAGTAGATAGTTAAGAAACTGTGCCACATTTGCCGCCCGCACCCCTGACACCGGGAACACAACAGGCAGGCCACTGGCAATGGCCGTTCACTGACTTTGCCGGAGTCTTACTGCTTACAACTCCGGCTCGGTCACCCCCTCTGACGCGGGAGGCTGCAGGTGTATCATTATAGCCTTTTCCTTGGCAACATATGGTTTTGCCAAACCGCCCATCGGGTCTGCCGGAAAAGGAACGTACCTGTTATGCTGGGTATTCAGTTGTCAAGGTGCTGGGGAACGGACTATATCCGCTAAAGAGAAAAGCGTCGGAGAATGGAGTGTGCCGCCATACGATCTTCTTCTGTTTCTGCCTCATTGTACTTCCTGCGAAGCCACTCAATTTCTATCGGTTTTAAGTATGCTGTATGAGAATTGGGTCTGCGGTCTATAAGAGAAATTCCTCCATGCGGACCGGGCTTCGTGTCAATTTCGTAAAAGTCCATAAGGTAAACAATATCATAATTGATTGTGCGGCGAGAAACGCCGAACCGTTTCGCACAATCATCGATGCTATATTTTTTATATGTATATAAAAGCTCAATAATTTCATTGCGGCGTATTTCGACGTCAGACACTCCATCACCTCCTCTCATTTCTCTAAACCCCATCTTAAATGTAATTAGTGCAAAAACCTTGCACTAATTATTTGAACTTTTTGTGAATTTTTGAAGTTAAAAAAACACCGCCGATTTCAGTAAAGGAATCAGCGGTGTTTTGCATTAGAAGTTTTTTATTCCGACTATATGCCAATAGCGGAAAAGTTCCTGTCTCATACAGAAAGATTCAGTGTAAGTTCTTCAATGAAATATCTCTGTACTAGTTTTTCTGCTGTTTGCAATGTATCAGGTACAGCATAAAATTTATAGCAATACCGCACAATTCCCGCCTGACGGCTTAAGCACCGTTCCGGCGGCTGCCGCACCTTGCTCGCCGTATCGGTACTTAGAATTATGCGGTATTGCCTTATATTACTTCACCTATTATTATGTGTATCCTTACCATCTTGCTTTTATAAACTTTTTTCATCTGTTTTGCTTGCGTATCCAGCACAGATTGATTTCTAAGTTGCGGTGTTTTTCTATCCCGATGTTCGCTGCCAAGCGAATAGTCTTACTTCACACCCTTGTCACCAAGGTCTGACAGGTACCGCGCACGGCATAGCTGCCGCTGCCTGCGGGCAGGAAGAAGCTGTCGCCTTTCTTGACGACCACGGTCTCACCACCGCAGGTCAGCTCACCCTCGCCGTCTGTGACGAGCAGCGAAACAAAGCTCTTCTCGTCCGCTGTGTCCTCAAACGCGCCGTTCTTGGCATCCACGGTGAAATATTCACCCTGCGCCAGATGGCTGCCGAAGTCATGCTTGACAGGCGGGGTGCGCAGGGTCACGTCCAACGCCTTCTCCACGTGCAGGGCGCGGGGCTTGCCGTCCGCCCCCACACGGCCGTAATCGTACACACGGTAGGTCACGTTGGAGTTCTGCTGTACCTCGGCAATGACAATGCCCTTGCAAATGGCGTGCAGCGTGCCGGCCGGAATAAAGAAGCAGTCACCCTTGTGCACCGGCACGGCGTTCAACACCTCGGTCAGGGTGTTATTCTTGATGCGCTCCTCAAACTCCGCCTTGGAGATTTCATGGTCAAAGCCATAGTACAGGAAGGCACCCGGCTCACAGTCCAGCACATACCACATTTCGGTCTTGCCGTACTGATGCTCGTTTTTCAGCGCGTACTCGTTGGAGGGGTGTACCTGAATGGACAGATTGTTCTTTGCGTCAATGAACTTTGTCAGGATTGGGAACTGTTCAAACTTCTCGCAGTCGGTGCCAAGGCAGCCCGGGTGGGCGGTCACATAGTCCGCCAGCGTTGTGCCGTCCGCCAGATAGCTGGGACCGTCCGGGTGGCAGGAAAGCACCCACGCCTCGGCCAGCGGGTTCAGATCGCTCTTGATGCCAAAGTCACTGCGCAGGCGGCTGCCGCCCCACAGGTAATCCTTGCAGCTGGGAGTCAATTTCAGTATATTCATATGGATCTCCTTTACCTCAAAATTTCATTTTTTACTCAGGCATCTTCTGTTTCCTGTTCTCGCAAAAAATAGCACACAATAAACGCTGACTGTGTCATGCCCAGCCAGAGTAGAAACACCGCATTCCAGCCTCGGCTATGCCGCCGATGCCCCGTGCGGTCGCAGCTGCACCAAAATAGGTTATGGCGCTCAGCACAGGGCGCTAAAATCTTCACTTTAAGCAAACCACTTCTCGGCGTCTTTCACAATTTCACATTCGACCTTTTCAGCAGCTTCTCTGTTTTCGGCACTGACAGAAATGTAAATTTTCAGTTTCGGCTCCGTGCCGGAGGGACGCACGACAATAGAGCAGTTATCTTCCAGCAGGAACTTCAGCACTTCAGACTTGGGCAGCCCGTCCAGGCCATAAGCATAATCCAGCAGCTTTACAACCTTCTTACCGCCAAACGCTTTGATATTGCCGCGGAATGCCTGCATAATGCTCTGCATCTTGGCAAAACCGGCGCTGCCGTCGAACTCGTAGCTGTGCAGGGTGTTCAGGCAGTAGCCATAGGTCTTGTACAGCTCGTCCAGCTTATCCAGCAGGCTGATGCCCTTGGTGGCGTAGTAGCTGAACATCTCGCAGATCATGTAAGCACCGTCCACGCCGTCCTTATCGCGGACGTAGGAGCCGGTCAGGTAGCCGTAGCTTTCCTCAAAGCCGAACACATAGCTGTCTGCCCTGCCCTGCTTTTCCAGCTTGCCAATCTGCTCACCGATAAACTTGAATCCCGTCAGCACATTGATTGTCCGCAAACCATAATGGGTGGCAATCTGTTCCCCCATATCCATCGTCACGATGGTCTTAACCATGACCGGGTCGGCGGGCATCTTGCCGTGTTTCACACGCTGGCAGCAAATATAATCCAGTAACAGCATACCTGTCTGGTTTCCGGTCAGCAGTTCATATTTACCCGCCTTGTTCTTGACTGCAATGCCCACACGATCGCAGTCCGGGTCGGTGGCAAGCAGTAAATCCGCATTGCACTTTTTGGCATACTCCATGCCCAGTGCCATAGCTTCTTTAATCTCCGGATTCGGGTACGGGCAAGTCGGGAAGTTCCCGTCCGGCTGCTCCTGCTCCTTGACCACGGTGATGTTGGTGTAGCCCATCTCCTTCAGTGTGCGGGTCACAGGCTTCAGGCCGGTGCCGTTCAGCGGGCTGTAAACAATAGCCACATCCTTATTGACTTCTTCGCCAAACAGGACAGACTGATTCTTGACCTCATTCACAAATGCGGTATAGACTTCGTCCGGGATGTACTGGATGTTGCCGCTTGTAACACCTGCTTCAAAATCGCTAGTCTTGACGTCTGCAAAAATGTCCAGCTTCTCGATTTCGGCAAGAATCTCCGCAGCAGCCTCAGTGGTAATCTGGCAGCCATCTGCGCCGTAAACCTTGTAGCCGTTGTATTTGCCGGGGTTGTGGGAAGCGGTGACCATGACACCCGCAGAGGTATGCAGATAACGGGTCGCAAAGGACACTGTAGGAACAGGCATCAGAACAGGCCAGATATTGACTTTCACTCCATTTGCTGCAAACACACCAGCGGCAACTTTTGCGAACACGTCGCTCTTGATGCGGCTGTCATAGCCGATTGCCACAGAAGGTTCTGCAAAGTTTTTCTTCAGATAGTCAGCCAAGCCCTGCGATGCTTTTGCGACCGTGTAAATATTCATGCGGTTAGTACCCGCACCGATTACGCCGCGCAGACCACCCGTGCCAAAGGCAAGGTCACGGTAGAATGCATCCTCGACTTTTGCATCATCCAGCGTTTTCAGTTCGGCGGCAACATCGGCATCTGCCGTTGCATTAGCAAGCCATCGCTCATATTCTTTTTTGATGTCCATCTTAATTTTCCTCATTCCATGCGGCTTTTGGCCAGCAGGGCTGCACCGATGACCCCTGCGCGGTAGCCCAGCGTGCAGGCTGTAATGCGGGTATGTTTTTGGGCAAAATCATGTCCGAACACCATGGGCTCCACGGCGGCACGCAGCGGCTTCAGCAGGTTTTCACCCTGGTTGGCTACACCGCCGGACAGCCCGATGACCTCCGGGAAAAAGATGTTGATCAGGTTGGCAATGCCTACCGCAAGATAATGAATGTAGGTATCCACAACCTGCTGTGCGGCGGCATCCCCCTGCGCAGCGGCATCAAATGCCGTGCGACCGTTCACGTCTTCCGGCTTTGCGGCCAGCACGTTCAGCGCACTTTCCGGGTGGGCAAGCCGTGCTTCTTTTGTCATGCGGATCAGTGCGGTGGCACTGGCCAGTGCCTCAAGGCATCCATGACGTCCGCAGGTGCAGCGCGGGGCGTCTGCTGTATCAAGAATCACCATGTGTCCGGCTTCGGAGGCGGCGCCGGTGTAGCCTGTCAGCAGTTTTCCGTCCAGTACAACTCCTGCGCCAACGCCGGTACCCAGAGTAACGACAACCGTACTCTGTGCGCCTTTAGCGCAGCCCGCAAGAGCCTCGCCCAATGCAGCAACATTTGCATCATTACCAACGGCAACCGGCAGACCTGTCTTTTGCGCCAGATATTCCTCCATTGCAAAATCATGCCAATCTAGGTTGTTGGAATACAGCACCGTTCCGCCGTCCACAGTTCCCGGGCATCCGACACCAACACCTGCAACGTCCTTTCCCTCCGCCAGCTGCAGGCACAGCGCTGCAATGTCATCGCAGACAGCTTCCGCCGGGCGCGGCAGGTTTGTGGGGGTGTTGGCTTCGCACAGAATTTCACCCTCGCTGTTCACAAGTGCGGCCTTGATGTTTGTGCCGCCAAGATCTACGCCCAGATACAACATACGCCGTTTCTCCTTCCTTGCTTTACTCTACGGTCAGGTCGGCGCGCAGCAGAATATTCTCTGCATTGTCGCCAAGCTGGAGTTCAAATTTTCCGGGTTCTACCCGCCATACATAATCAGGACCAAGGGTACGCAGCTGCTTTGGTCCGACAGTCAGTTCCACCCGACGGCTTTCACCGGGCGCAAGCGTCAGACGGCGGAAAGCTGCCAGCTGGCGCTCCGGCTTTACGACGGAGCTGAACATATCCCGCACATACAGCTGCGGCACGGCATCGCCGGTGTACTTGCCGGTATTGGTGACCGTGACACTGACAGTGACCGTGTCCTGCGGGTCGATCACGCTGCGGCTCAGGGCCATATCGCGGTAAGCAAATGTTGTGTAGGTCAGACCGTAGCCAAACGGATACAGCGGCAGCCAGTCCATCTCCACATAGCGTTTTCCGCCGCCGGGTCGCCGGCTGTAATGGCAGGGAATCTGCCCGACACTGCGCGGGAATGTGATGGGAAGCCGTCCACCCGGGGCTGCATCGCCAAACAGTGTTTTTGCAATAGCGGTGCCGCCCTGCTCACCGGGGAACCACGCCTCCAGAATGGCAGGCAGATGATCGTTTTCCCAATTCGCCGTAACGGGGCGTCCGCTTTGCAGCACCAGCACCACAGGGGTTCCGGTTGCATAAACAGCCTGTACCAGCTCAAGCTGTCTGCCGGGCAGGTTCAGGTCGGTGCGGTCAAAGTTCTCGCCGCTGGTCTCCTCGTTGTCGCCCATGCAAAGGATGGCGACATCCGCTTTGCGTGCGGCTTCCACTGCTGCGGGGAAATTTTCCCGCCCGGCGCTGTACCCGAAAATCACGCGGGCGCCCCGCCGGTCGTTGACAAACTCAATGCGGATTTTATAAGTGCGTCCGGCTTCAAAGTGGAAATCCAATGCCTGGTCAGCGCTCTTATCCTTGCCCCAGCCATCAATCAGCAGTTTGTCATCCACGTACAGGCGCATACTATCCTGCGTACTCAGCCCGATGCAGCCATCCATTGTGCGGGGCATAACCACAGAACCCGTCCAGACAACGCTGAAACAGTTGGCATCCAGGGCAGGATGCGGCAGTGCGAAAATCCAGTTGAAGTTGACGGTGCGATCCGTGCGAACCTGCACCGGTTCGCCCTGCGGCACAGGTCCGTTATAATAGTGACCTGTCAGCCCGGATTCGCCGTTTTCATCGCGCAGCATGGACGGATCAAACGGGTGCAGCGCCTGCCCCAAAAAGTTGCAGCCGCGCTCATACAGCACCTCGGTTTCAGGGCTGACTGCAGCACGGATTCCGTCCAGCACAGAAACCCCGCCTTTACGGCCGCGTGTTTCGGTATAGTCGCCATAAGAAACCGTATCAGCTGCCGGACCGATGACTGCCACGCTGCGCAGGTCTTTTCTGATCGGCAGCAAGCCGTCATTCTTGAGCAATACGATGGATTTTTCCGCTATTTTTTCCGCGGTGGTCAGGTGTTCCGGGCAGCGCAGGATTTTATCGGCGCGTTTTTCATCCGTATAAGGATTTTCAAACAACCCCAGTGCAAATTTCATACGCAGCACACGCCGACACGCCGTATCCAGCACCGACATCTTCATGGAACCGCTTTCAATCAGGTGGGCAATCGCTTTCTGCCAGACATCATGCGGAAAGTCGTAAAGCTGCAAGTCCACGCCGGCTTCCAGCCCAAGGCGGATGGCCTCCTCCGGCGTTTCGGCAATAAAGTGCCAGTCATACAGGCGGGAAACCGCCGTCAGGTCGCTGCGGACAAACCCCGGCATACCAAACTGCCCGCGCAGGACATCCGTTAAAAGCTCATGGTCCATGGATACCGGAATACTGTCGATGGAGTTGTAGCTGCACATAGCGTCGCACGCTTTGCCGTCTGCAAAAGCCGCTTCAAAGACAGGCAGACAGTCGCTGAATACATCGTGCCGACCCATGGTGCAGGGGGCGCAGTTCAGTCCCCCCACAGGGTTGCCGTAGCCGACGTAGTGCTTGGGTTCGGCAGCCACGGTGTCCGGTGTCGTCAGGTCTGTCCCCTGCATACCCAATACGGTTTCGCGTGCAAACTCAGCACAAAGGTATGTGTCCTCACCATAGGATTCTTCCGCGCGACCATACCGTGGATCACGAATCAGATCCATGACGGGGCTGTATGTTTCGTGAATCCCGCAAGCCCGGGACTCTGCCGCAATGGCGTGTCCCATCTCGCGCCCGAGTTCAGGCTCAAAGCTTGCCGCCAGACCAATTTGCTGCGGAAAACTGGTTGCGTTGTTTGTCATCAGCCCATGCAGTGCTTCCTCGCTAAAAAGGTATGGGATGCCAAGACGTGTGTTTTCTATGGCATACCGCTGCACAACATTGGCTTGGGCAGCAGTCATACCGCGCAGTTGCACACTGCCGACACTATTGTGCTGCATCAGTGCATCAAACCGCTGCATATCCACGGCTGTAACCTTGCCGTTTTCGTCCTGCGTTGTAAAATCGCCGGAATAATACTGATCTGTCTGCAGGATCTTTTCTTCAAGGGTCATCCGGCTCATCAGGTCGCTAATGCGCTCTTCTGTCGAAAGATCCGGGTTCTGGTATGGGTACATCTTTTTTCTCCCTTTATGTTACAGAGGGCAATTTTCGCCCATTTATAATCAGGTTGGCAAAACCGCCGATGCCTGCCACAAAAAACAGCAGCGAAATTGAGCTGTCCCCCATAGATTTTTCCAGCATGGGCTGGATGGCGGTTTCCACTGCGGCCGATGTGCAGGTGGCAATGCTGCTCATGGCAGCCGTTACGCCAAAGTAAGCGGTTTTGCCGCTTTCAGGACTCAATGCAAATTGCAGGTTTGTGCTTGCCAGTGATGCGCCGCCTGCACAGCCCGCCGCAACGACAATCAGAACCGGCGCAACCAAATGTGCAAAGGAAGGGCGCACAAAGGACCAGCCCAGCGTGCAGGAAAGATTCAGGAATGCAGTAAGCCAAATAACGCAGTTCCACGCAGTGCGGTCGGCCAGCCGCCCCCACACCCAGCTGCCTGCCATGCCCACAACAGCGGACACGACACCCACCGATGTGATGAAGGTGTGGCTGAGCCCCAGCACCCGCAGCTCATACACGGAAAGGAACGGAGAAGCAAAGCCGCCAGTCAGCCCGCCGATGATGCAGTAAAAAAGCAATGGACGGTAAGCAGGGTCGCGCACTGGGCGCAGAATATCCGCCGGGCGCATTTTGGAGGTGAATTTTACCGGGTTCTCTCTTACCGAAGCAAGCAGAACGGCATCCACCACAGTAAGCGACAGGCTGACAATACCGATGATAAGAAAGCCGGTATAGCCCTGCCCCTGTTCCAGATAATAATCCAGTACGCGACCAAGTGCAAGTGTTGCCGCGCTGGAAACGCAGGTTCCGATAATGCTCTTGACGGCGTAGAACTGACCGCGCCCGCCTTGGGGGGCGATGCCCAAAACCATGTGTTCCAGCCCCGGCGTAACAAGCCCCGCAGAGAAAAAGCCGATGGTATAAAGCACCAGCACCACAGCGCGGGCATGACCGGGGTCCGGCAGAGCCAGCGGTACCAGCAGAATGCTGCTGATGGAAAGCCTGAACACCACGCACATAAGCCATATAGCCAGTTTGCGGTGGTGCATCCGTTCAAACACAAAGGGCGAGAAAAACTGCAGTACGCACCCGAAAGACGGTATCATGGCCGCTGCGGCGCATAAGGATACGGACGCCCCAAGGCTGCTCAAATACCCGGCCAGAAAGTTGCCGGTGGCAACGGCATAAATCACGCCGGCCACTGCGCCTTCGGCAATAATCCGGTAGCGACCCATTTCCAGTTCATTTTCGGTCGGTGTATGCGCAGGAAAAAACAGCTGATAAAGCCAGCCCATGGCTTACCTCCCGGCAGGCGCCTCCACGGTTCCGTAAGCGCGTCCGCGGAGAAGATCCGCGTAACGGCAGATTAGGTTTGTCAGAACCGACAGGCTGCTTTCTTTGCTGACCTGACGCCACTGCGCACGGTAGCGCTGCAGCCAGTGTTCCAGCGCAGCTGCCATGGCATCTGCTTCGGGGCCGTGCGGGCAGCCTGCATTGAGCCATGCGCCAATACGGTTCCACAGCACAATGATGTCTGCCGTCTGGCAGAGTACCTGTACAATCTGCTTTTTGCCGGCAGGAAGGTTTACCGCGGCTGCAAGGATATCTGCCTTTGCCTTTTCTACGGCGCGGTTGGCATCGTCAATCCTTGTAAAGTCCACCTCGGAAAGGATCTCGGCGCGGGTTTTCTCATCACATTCTATCCAGTTGACGGTATTCCGCCAGTCAAAAACTTCATAATCCTGCAGCTTTGCCATCAGACCGGCAAATTGCCCGGTGGTATCGCCGTAATACAGGCGGGAAACCGCTTCGTTCAGCTCGTCAAATTCCACAGGCTCTGCATTCCAACCGAACGCTGCGCCGTACAGGATGCCCGGAATCGTCAGGCGCGGGTCATTGACATGACCATAATCGCCCCAGTCCGTGTTCAAAAGGCCGATGGCGTTGTACTTGTGTGCATGGTGGCACATGGTACGGATATTCAGGTAAGAATTGTACATCAGAGGCATCCAACGGTTCCAGCCACAGACGCCGGGGCAGGCGTACTGCGTAATCCCGCTGGCGGCAATATCCCGGATCTCATTTTCCCGCTGATGCGGCAGATATCCCCAGTTCAGGCAGATGGTTTCCTTGGGCAGCTCGGCACAGCTTTCCGGGAAGCGCCACATGATGTCCCCCCAGAACTGCGGTGTTACCCCCTGCGCAACAAGATATTCGCACAGCGCCTTCACATGGCTGAGATACAGGCTGCGCTCGCTCTGCTCCTCGGCGAGTGCCTTGCTGCGCCCCTTGCCCAAATCGAACGTTTCGTCATCACAGATATTGAATTTGCTGCTGCGGAAAAGCGGGCGGTATTCGTCAATCAGCCCTTTTACAAACCCCAGCGCATCGGGATTGGATACGTTCAGGGTATGGTGATTCCCTGCATAGGTATAACTGAACGGAATCTTTTCCGAGTCAGGCAGCTCGCAGAGGTCGCAACAGGTTTTTGTGCTGAGAATACGGTACATATGCCCGAAGGTAGACAAGGAAGGAACGAGTTCAATGTGCCGGACTGCGCAGTAATCATCCAGCTCCATGATCTCCTGCGCGGTCAGCGGCGTATCCTCACGCCATGCTTCGCTCAGGTCACGGAAAAGATAGGTGTGCTCAATATAAAGCTGCCATTGGTTGATCTTGTAGCGGCAGAGAATATCTGCCACCTGTTTCAGGTAGTCCAGCTTCGGGACACGTCCGCGGGAGCAGTCCTGATAATAGCCTCTGTTGGCAAGATCGGGCCAGTCCTCAATTTCCAGTGCGGGCAGTACGGCTCCGTGCTGTTCAATATACTGGCACAGTGTCTGCACACCGTTGCAGAGTGCTTCATCGCTGCCGGCTTTCAGCGTGATGCATTCCGGCATAATGCTCAGCGTGTAACGGTTTTGCGGCAGGGCGGTATCCACCGTAAGTACGGCGTCACCTGCCCGGGGCTTACCGCGGGTGAACGGCACTTCCAGCCCGGCGTACTCCCGCAGGCAGCCCTGCAGCATCTGTGCATAAAGCAACGCGGCGGGTTCGGTCTGCCACAGGGTGATTCGGCTCTGATTGTCCAGCATATGAACCCCTGCAGGGTGTTCGATCTTATGTGGATTCGGAATAAACTCCATCATCATTTCCTCCAAAAAAAGGCACGGGCGGCGGGCGCATTGCCAACCGCCCGTGCAGAATGTTCGGACTTTGTTATTTAACGGATACGAATTGTCTTGATTTCATACGGCTTTACCGTAAAGGTAATCTTGCCGTCTTTGACTTCAACCGGCTCGCCGTCGGGCTGTTCCAGACAGTTGCAGCTTTCTGCCGCATGGAAGGGAAGGTTCCAGTCCAGGGTGACATTTGTCAGGCTGTTCTCGCACTCATACATACGCACAATGGCACCATCGCCATCCTCGGCGCGTTTGATGGTTTCCAGCACCACATTGGGTGCATCCAGTCCGGCAAGGCTGAAGCTTTCGCCCGGCTTTCCGCCCTGCACAGCCAACGCGGGCTGGTTCAGGAAGAACGCCTGCGGCACCGTGCCGGCTGCCTGCCATTTTTCGGCGTGCGGATAAATGGCGTATGTGAAATGGTGAACTTCCTGATCCGTGGTAGGATTCGGCTCAATGCCGGACTTAATCAGGGTCAGCCCAATCACAGAATCCTTGACGGAATGACCGTACTTGCAGTCGTTCAGCATACTGACGCCGTAATGTCCTTCGCTCAGGTCCATCCACTTCTGACCGCAGCTTTCAAAGCGTGCGCGATCCCAGCTGGTGTTGGCGTGCGTCTTGCGGGTCAGGTTGCCGTACTGGATTTCAAACGTAGCTTCGTCAGTATGGACATTTACCGGGAAGTGAACCTTCAGCAGGCTCTGGTGTTCGTGCCAGTCCACGGTTGTAACAAACTCAATCCGGCGCTGCTTTGCATAGAAATGGATATCCTGCACCAGGGTGGAGTTGCTGTAATTGCGTTCGATGTGCAGTGTGGCGCGCACGGGACCGTTCTCCGTCCATGTGAAGTCCTGCAGGTCGGTGACATCCCAGAACTTTTCGGTATAGAAAATATCGATATCCCAGTTGTCATAATAGATGGGCTTATCCTCATATACGCGGAAGAGGTTGCCTGCCTGACCGGGCTTGAGCACTTCGCGGCGGTTCTCTTTGTCAAAGATGCCGGTCATCTGACCGTGTTCATCAAAGGTGACAGTATAGAACGGGGTGTCAATCTTATGTCCATCGGTCGCAATTTCAAAAGGCGCAGCCGAAACCTGTGCCGGTACGACCGCAAACGTTTTGCTGCCCTTGGCAGGCAGGTTGTTCAGGAACGCCACGGCACCATCGGCTGTTTTTTGTACGGGATAGATATTGCCGGCTTCGTCCTGCAAAGCCTCTGCCTTGCAATCACCCAGTTCAACCACATCGCTGCGGACAAAGCCGGTAGTGTTGTACACGGTAACGCCTTCCCCGGCGGGGGTCAGTGCATCCAGGCGCTCCTCGCGAAGTGCCGTGATTTCGGCTTCCATCTCGGCATACTCTTTTTTGGTGACTTCGTATACTTCGTGGATGGAGGAACCGGGCAGAATATCATGGAACTGATTGATGAGGATTCCATGCCACAGCTTGTCGATTTCTGCCTCTGGGTATGCGACCTTGGCTTGTGCCAGCAGGCTGAGCAGTTCCAAGTCCATCATGTGCAGCTCAATCTTACGGTTGGAACGCTTGTTGCGCGCCATGGAGGTGTATGTGCCGCGGTGATACTCAAAGTAGAGTTCACCTTCCCATGTGGGCAGGCGGCGGTTGTCCTTCACACGCTCAGCCAGCTCATCAAAGTAGGTGCGTGCAAATGCCTGACGCACTTTGGGCAGTCCCTCGATGCCCTTTTCCATACGGGTGGAGGTTTCCAGCATGGCGCGGGTCGGACCGCCGCCGCCGTCACCGTAACCGTAGGAAATCAGGATATCATTGTTGATGTCCTTCTGCTGGTAGCGGTGCCAGCCGCCGATCAGCGCATCGGGATGCAGGATGCCGTTGTAAGTCGTGAAGAAGTCATTCTCGCTCTGACCGACCCCCAGCGTTGTGACAAGGTGGGTCAGGATTTCGGTGCCGTCAATGCCGCGCCACTTGAAGGTGTCGTAAGGCATTTTGTTGAACTGGTTCCACGCCAGTTTTGTGGTCATGAAATAATCAATGCCGCACTTTGCCATAATCTGCGGCAGTGCGCCCGAATAGCCGAATACGTCCGGCAGCCAGAGGATGCGGTTGTCCACACCGAACTCTTCCTTGAAGAAACGCTTGCCGTACAGGAACTGACGCACCAGGCTTTCGCCGCTGGTCAGGTTGCAGTCCGCCTCAACCCACATACCGCCTTCGGGTTCCCAGCGTCCCTCCGCCACGCGCTGTTTGATCTGCTCATACAGCTCGGGGTAGCGCTGCTTCAGGAAGTAATACAGCTGCGGCTGGCTGGACATAAACTTGTAGTTGGGGTATTCGTCCATCAGTTTCAGCACAGTTGCAAAACTGCGGCACACTTTTTCCCGGGTCTGTGCAACAGTCCACCACCATGCCACGTCAATGTGCGTGTGACCAATGCAGCTTGCAATGACTTCCTCATGACCGGCAAGGTCGGTATAAAGTGCTTTTGCCAGATACCGGCGGGCAGCAGCAATGCTTTGATAGAAGCTCTCGTTATAAGGTGTGCGCAGGTCGATCAGATTGATAGCCTCGTTCAGCACGTTTTCCAGATCGCGGCGGGCTTTGCCGTCCTCTTCCAACCGGGGAAAAGCCTCCAGCGGCACAACCATATCGTAGTAAAGACCCTCAATTTCGGGGTCGATTTCCCGCAGGTCTACAATCAGGTTGAATTCGGTATGCAGGATTCCGGTGTAGGACTGCAATTCCAGACGGTACTTTTGACCGCCCTTGGCGCAGCGGTCCAGCAGGATGTCGCGGTGGTTCATATCCACGCCCTGTGTCACCTTGCCGTCCACAAACAGCAGGAACTGCGGGTTTTTGGCATCGTCCCACTCATCAATCTGGGTGCAGACGTGCATCCACAGCGGTTTTCCGTCCATTTCCTGCGGCACAGCCACATCCGCGCGGAACCAGTAATGCTTGTCCGGTCCGTACCAATGCATGGTGCGGCTGTCAAAGGGTTCAAACGGTGCAGGGTCTGCATCGGCATCTTCCGGGCGCAGGAAGTTGCCCGGCTTTATGAGCCAGTCGCTCGTTTCAAACTTCTGTTTTACAGAAAGCTTTTTCAGCTCATTGCAGATACCTGTGACGCGCTTGTCAAGAAAATCAATGGTGCGCATAGGTCTTTCCTTTCCCTCATAACGAGGCTTCCAGCAATTCAAAGCTGGCTGTTTTTTGCATTTTTGTTTGCGTTAGTGGAACGTATCTACACCGAAATCGTGGTATCAGCAAAATGTTATCCTGTGGCATCTCTTTGCCCCTTTAACATCAGAAAGAGTTCTTCTTGATATAGTCCAATACACGATCCACCGTGGTGAACGCCAGACCGGTCACGGTATCGGCACAGCCGTAGTACATCGCAATACGACCGGTCGCGGCATCCGTCAAGGTGGCGCAGGGGAAGGTCACGTTCGGCACGTCGCCTACACACTCATACAGCTCATGAGGAGCCAGCAGGTAATCCTTGCCGCGGTATTTTACCTTCCACGGCTCGTCAATATCCAGCAGAGCAGCACCAATGCGGTATACATAGCCGTTGCAGGTGTTGATAACACCATGGTAAATCAGCAGCCAGCCCTCATCGGTTTCAATGGGGATGGGGCCGGGGCCAATTTTCATGCTCTGCCATGCAGATTCATCGCCTTTTACAGCACCCATCATAAAGCGGTGGCGTCCCCAGTAAATCATATCTTCGCTCTGGCTGACAAAAATATCGCCGAAGGGGGTATGCCCGGTATCGCTCGGGCGGCTCATCATCATGTAGCGCCCCTGAATCTTGCGCGGGAAAAGGACACCGTTACGGTTGTACGGCAGGAAGGCATTTTCCAACTGGTGGAATGTCTTGAAGTCATCCGTCCATGCAATGCCGATGGTGGGTCCGTGGTAGCCGTTGCACCAGGTCACATAGTATTTGCCGTCCATATAGCATACACGGGGGTCATAGCGGTATTCACGGGTTGTGACCTCCGGGTCGTCCCCTACCAGATGAATCGGGGTATCCTCAATATCCCAGTGCAGACCGTCCTTGCTGAAGCCTGCGAAAATATCCATGCTGATGGACAGGCTGTCGCAGCGGAATACGCCGGCAAAGCCATCCTTGAAAGGCACAACGGCGCTGTTGAACACGCTGTTGGAACGGGCGTTGCCGTCACGACCGATGATGGGGTTTGCATCATAGCGCCAGAAAGGGGTGCGGGTGTTTGCAGGCGGTTCCTGCCACGGAATATTGGGCAGTGCGCTGCCGATGATTTTAGCCATACTTGATTCTCCTTGTGTACTTAAAATAAATCGGGAGCGGGAACTCAGCGTCCCGCTCCCGAAGGTTTCCCTGCCTGCAGGGATAGTATTTGGATTTTTAAAGATTACTTATTGGTAGCCATGAAAGCGTCAACCTGGCTCTGTGCCTCAGCAACGATCTTGTCAAAGCCGGCAGCGCGCAGTTCTTGCATCATCTGGGGAACCATAACTTCGGGATCAGCCGTACCGGTCAGCAGCTCGCCCTTGTAACGCTCTGCAATCTGGATGCAGTTTGCCAGTTCATCAGCGATGGGGGTGGTGTCGAGAGTGAAACCAAGCAGGACAGAAGGCTCAGCCTTTTCGTTCAGCTCTTTAACTTCGTCGAACTGGTTGAAATCGAAATCGTCGGTCGGGGTGATAGCGAAGAAGCTGCCCTGGGTGTAACCGGCCATAGACCAATCCGCGTTGTTCTTATGGACGAAGGTTTTGCTGTCATCGGTGTAATCCCAGTTGTCGCCCTGAACGCCGTAGTAGAACAGGTCACGGACGTAGGTGTCGGTGTTTACCAGCTGCAGGAATTGCAGTGCTTTTTCGGGATAGGCGCAGTTAGCGGAGATGCAGTTCAGAGAGCCGCGGACAGTTTCATTGGAAACGATGGTCGGACCCCACTTCTGGGCAACGCACTCAACGCCGAGCTGCGGACCCCAGGAAGTGATTGCCGCACCGGACCAGCCCTGTGCAATGGAGCAAGCCTTGTAGTTTGCATCTTCGGGACGGGTTGCAGCGTCAGAGTTGATGATACCTTCGTTGTACCACTCATGGAAGGTTTTCAGAATCTGCTTGACGTCATCCTGCTCAACAGTAGCAACAACCTTACCCTCGCTGTCATCATAGCGCACACCCAGGGGATACAGACCGGCGCCAAGCTGGTCATACATATAGGACTGGTAGCCGCCGCCGTTTTTGTTCAGAGGGAAGGAAGCCTCGCCGTCAGTGTCCTTGATAGCCTTCAGGGGCGCAGTCAGTTCATCCAGGTCGGTGATGCCCAACTCCTTGGTATAGTCATAGCCGGCAGCCTCGATCTTTGCCTTATCCCAGACAACGTACTCGCTCTGAGAAGAATCCTTGTAGGTAGGCACACCATAAACACGTCCGCCCACTTCGCAGGCTTTCCAATAATCTTCCGGAACGGAAGCGTACAGTTCAGGAGCCGCTTCCTTGACCATATCGGTGATATCCAGGAAAGCACCGGTATTGACGTCGTTGTTATAGGTGTTGACGTTGGTGAACAGGATGTCGTATTCACCGCTGGTGTTCACAATAACATTGCGGCGGGTGTCCCAGTCGCCCCAGGAGATAACCTCCATGTCGATGTTGACGCCGATCTTATCTTCCAGATACGGGTTAATCTGTGCCAGCCATGCATCGTAGTTAGAAGGCATGCCAGAACCAACGGCCACCCATTTCAGGGTGACGACGTCCTTGGAGGGAGCAGCCGTAGGAGCAGCCGTAGAGGTGCTGCTGCCATCGGTGCCGGTGGAGGCAGAAGAGGAACTGCCGCCGCAGGCTGCCATGCTGAGGGCCATGGAACCGGCCATGCCCAGCGCAAGCACTTTGTTGAACTTTTTCATCTGTTTTTCTCCTTTGCTTGTGTAAAGTTGTGTATCTTCATTCCCCTTATAGGGGAACAGAACCAAATGTGGTGGGAAAATTGAATGGGTTTATTTGTTAGCATCGATGTTCTTATACAGTGTTTTTCTTTTTCAGAGTCTTTCTCTTAGCCCTTAACCGCACCAACCGTCAGACCGGAAATAAAGTACTTCTGGAAGAACGGATACGCGCACGCAATGGGAATGACGATAATGATTGCGATTGCCATACGAACGGATTCGGACGGCATCGAGTTACGGTACTGCTGCAGACTCAGACCTGCGCTAGGGTTATTGGCGATGTACTCCAGGTTCTTCATCATGTTGTTCAGCAGTGCCTGCAAGGATACCAGCTTGGAATCCGAAATATACAGGGCGGACTGGAACCAGTCATTCCAGTAGCCGAAGGTCAAAAACAGCGCAATTGTGGCAAAAACAGGCTTGGAGATGGGCACCACGATACGCCAGAAAATTTTCATCTGGGATGCGCCGTCAATCTTTGCCGACTCAATGATGGAATCCGGTACCGTTGTTCGGAAGAAGGTCTTGCAGATAATAACATTGAAGCTGCTCATCGCCAGCGGCAGAATCAGACACCAGATGGTGTTGTTCAAACGCAGCATATTGGCAACAACCACATAGTTTGCAACCATGCCGCCATTGAAAATCATCGGGATGAACACCATCCAAGTGAAGAAGCCTTTGAGTTTATAGTTCGGGCGGGAAAGCACATAGCCAATCATTGTGGTCAGCAGCACACCCAGCACCGTACCCATAACCGTGACCACCACGGAAATTATGAGTGAATTAAAAATCGTTCCGCGTTCATTCCAAAGGAACGTGTACGCCGCCGTGGAATATGTATCCGGGAAAAGCCTGTACCCGTACTTTGTGATAGAATCCGTGGAGGAAACGGAAATCATAAAGACGTAGAACACCGGAAACAGACAGACGAAGGAAAGCAGTACAAACAGAATGTTAAAGCAGGCATTCGTTGTCGGCTTAATCTGGTTTAAGCGGAACGCCGCACGAGCTTCCTCTTTTTCCAGCTTTTTTTCTTCGGCCTTTATCTTATGCTTTTCTGCCAGAGTCATTTGTGTGTTCTCCCTTCATCAAATAATCGCGCTTTCTTCATCAATCTTGGAAACGATGAAGTTGGCAACCAGAACGGTCGCGCAGCAGCATGCAGCCTGGAACAAACCTGCGGCAGCAGTTCTGCCGATTGTCACATTGCTCTGCAAAGCCTGGTAGACATAGGTGTCAAATGTGCTGGCAACGTTGTACAGTGAGTTGGGAACACCCTGCGTAACCTGATAGAACAAGCCGAAATCGGAATAGAAGATGTGGCCGACATTCAGAATGAACATCATAACGATGATGGGTTTCAGTGCCGGCAGTGTAATATATTTGGTCTGCTGCCACTTGGTCGCGCCGTCCAGCGTTGCCGCCTCGTACAGCGTACTGTCAATGCCGGTAATACTTGCAAGGTAGACAACCATATTATAGCCCATGGATTTCCAGACCTCCATGAAAGTCAAAATCAGCGGCCACCATTTTGGCTGAGAATACCACATGATTTTATCGCCGCCGAAAAACTGTATGATAGTGTTCATCAAGCCCTTGTCGGGGTTCAGGAAGGCGTAGACAAAGTAGCTGACAACAACCCACGAAAGGAAGTACGGGAAGAACATCATGGTCTGGTATGCTTTAGAAGCGATTCGGCTGTAAATCTGGTTAATCAGCACAGCCAATGTAACCGGAATTACAATGTTCAATACGATAAATAAGATGTTATATAACAGCGTATTGCGCAGCAGCATGGTAAAGGTGTTGCTGGTAAGAAAGAATTTGAAGTTATCAAATCCTGCCCAGTCACTGTGAAATAAGCTGTAAAGGAAACCCCTTCCCGGAGTGATCTTGAAATTCTTGAACGCAATAATCAGACCGAACATAGGCAGGTAGCAAAAGACCGCATACCAGATGGCTGCCGGAAGCCCCAGCAGTGTCAGCTCCGTGTCATCACTCGTCCAACGTTTGCGGCGTGGCTTCGTTGAAGTTGAAACTGCCGGCTTATCCTTTTTCATAGAATGTGCCCCTTTCTTTTGGCGAGCCAAGTGTTAACAGCCGCCAGCATTTCGTGCTAACTAAGCGTTAACTCCATAGTTAGCATTCGTTGCCATTTGTTAGTTAAATATTAACATTTACTTTTGTACCTGTCAATCGTCATTTTGCACAAATCGCGCACCGTTTCATTGTATTCGTGCATATCAACGGTTTTCGCATTGTTTTTTTTGTGCAAGATAGCCAACATTTTCAACATCAAACATTAGCAAAAGTTAACTTTTCGCGTTGCTTTTCTCTTATGATTGTGCTATACTTACTATAAACTCAAAAAGCGGAGGATTTCTTTCATGAGCAAACCAACCATGCAGGATATTGCTGATGCTCTTTCTGTTTCCAGAATCACCGTATGGAAAGCGCTAAGCAACCGTCCCGGCGTTTCGGATTCTATGCGTGCCCAAATCCATCAAAAAGCCACCGAGATGGGCTATTTCCACACTCCCTCTCAGGATACCACTGCGACCGTCTCTGCTCAACTGCCTCCCCACACACGCACCGTAGCGGTAGCCGTGTGCCGACCGGAGTCCTCTCTTTTCTGGATGCAGATTATCCATCAGATTGCCAAAGATCTTTCCGAGCATAATGTCAACCTCATGTACACATATCTTCCCACAAATTACAAAGCGGGCTATGTGTTGCCGGAGCCTTTGACAAACGGTACAGTAGATGGTGTCATTGTACTGAACACGTACTCTGCGCCCTTGCTGCGGCTGTTATCCTCTTTACCTATACCAAAGGTTTTTCTGGACACGGTTCCTTCTGTCCCCTATAACCAGTTACATGGGGATCTGCTCATTATTGAGGGTCGCGACCTTATCCGGCAGATTACAAGCAATCTGCTCCGTCATGGATGCCGAAAGCTCAGTTTCATAGGCGATGTAGAATATGCCCAGACAAACAAAGAACGCTACGAGGGATTTCTGGATGCGCTGCATGAGCATGGGATCATTCCAAACCCCAGTCTTTACCTTACCGGGTCATTGGGTCTTCGTACCCATTATGAGGAAATCAGTCACTTTCTGGACTTTTTGCCAACCATGCCGGACGGTATCGTCTGTGCCAGCGACTATATTGCTCATTTCATCCAGCGTTATCTTGAAGAAAAAGGGATAGACCCTGAAGGACGTATCGTACTGACGGGCTTTGACAACAACAGCGAATATTTGAACGTTGCCGACCGTATTACAACAGTCGATGTAAAGCCGAAAACCATCGGTTCTCGCTTGGCCGCCAAGATTCTTTTTGTGATAGAACACCCGAAAGCGGCGCCCGAAGTCAGTTACGTTTCTTCCGAAGTGCTTTACCGCGGCGTGCTGGCATCCGATCCAAAAGCTTCAAATCCTGACGAGTCTATTCTATAAAGCAATCAGCTACATGGTTTTTTCACCAAATAAATAGCAGGACATCCGCGGTTTTGAGGTGATCCCAAAAAGTCAGGGCCATATTTTGAAGTAAAAATTGTTCAAGTAGCCGAAAGGGCTTGTTGTCTGTGAATTGCAGGCGGCAAGCCCTTTCGTTTTGCTCTGATTCTGCGGTTGTTGTAGTAATCCAGATATTCGACGAGTTCCTGTTTGAAGTGCTCCATGGACTGAAATTTTTCCAGATATATAAGCAGATTGATATATGCCTACCGGCTGGCAGCTCTTGTCAGCCCCTGCATAGTCCGCAGAGAAGTATCCTGTGTAATATATAAAGTAATCTTCTTGTTTGTACAAAGTTTTTCCAACGGGTGCAGAAATAATGCCGCGCTTTCCATAATCTGTCCCCCCATGCAGAGCGTGTCCGGACAGAATGCTTCGATCTGCGGCTGCAATGCATCGCACAGCTGTTCACCAAAGCACCGGAAACAGGCTTTGGCCCGTTCGTCCCCGGCGGCGATGCGTTCAGCAAGCGCAAGACCATCCAGCGGCACACCCAGCATCTCGCCGGACAGCTTTTCCAGCCCCCGCCGGGAAATATAGTCGTCTACGCAGCTGTCCCGAAACGGTGCATTATAAAAATATCCGTTTGGCGGCACACCGGGTGTACCTTCTTCAGCCAGAAATCCGTTCACCCCAAATGCACTGCCGCAGCCGGTTCCCACTGCTACAAACAGAGCTCGCCCGGCTTGCGTCGCCTGACCAAAGGTCATTTCCCCCAACGCAAAGGCCGCTGCATCATTGATAAATTGAATCCTTTGCTCCGGCAAGCCGCTGATTTCGGAGAATGCTCGGCGCAGATTGCAGCCGTACAGTGCATCGTATTTGTCCAGTCCTTGTAAAAGGCAGATGCCGTTTTTATAGTCAAACGGTCCCGGAAACGCAAGATCAATTTCAATGGGAACAGCATTTTCCGGGCAGATACTGCTAAAAATCCAACCAAAGTTTTCAAGCAACGTTTGCCTGTCCGCGCCGGCCATTGCCGGGAAATGGCGGACAGGTGCCAGAAAATTTCCTCTTTTATCCAGAGGCGCAGCCTTGATTTCCGTACCGCCCACATCCAGACACAGATACACTTCCTGCATTTTATCTCCCCCGGTTGATTTCAATATTAAAACTGCTCCGGCTTGCCGGATAATAGCTTTCGCTGTATTCCACCGCAATACCGTTCTGGCTATAGCCGGTCGAGACAATATAGACTGTCGGTTCAAAAGGCGACAGTTTAAGCTCTGCCGCGACCTCTGCCGGGGGCATACGCACATCCAGTCGCTGAGAGGTTCGCATGACGGTCAGCCCGCGACTGTCCAGCATTTCGTAAAAGGATGCATCCGTAAAGTTTTGTTCTTCCATTTCCGGGAAAAGGCGTACCGGCACATACACCGTTGTATACACAATGGGGCAACCGTTATACATACCTTCCAGCCAGCGCAGCCGAACCATCCGGGTCACGCGTTCCCCCTCGGCAAGACCCAGTGCCTTGGCGGCAAGCTTGCCCGGTTTTTCTTTTTGCAGCGCCAGCACGCTGGTGTGCAGGTGGTTGTGCCGTTCCCGGCTTTCTTCCTGATAGCCGATCACGAACCGCGTGGATTCGTGCTGTATTTTTGGTTCTGTCACATAGGTGCCGCTTCCCTTGACCCTTGTCAGGCGTCCTTCCTGTTCAAGCAGGTTCAGCGCCTGACGAACCGTGGGGCGGCTTACCCCCATAGAAACAGACAGCTCGTTTTCTGTGGGAATGCGGGTGTTCGGCGGGTATTCCCCATTCTGTATCCGATTCCTTAACTGCTGTACAATCTGAAGATATCGCGGCTGCGACATACTATATCTAACCTCCCTGCTGATGTGCTGTTTCCGGCGTTCTCCGCGCAAAAATATTGTCACAGCGCAGATTTATACCACACAGAACTTCTGAATCAAGTATACCATGCAGACGGCAACTTGTAAAGATGTAATTACTAATTTTAATTTTATTCAGAAATGTATTGACATTTGTCCCGCTTCCGTGTATGTTGATTATATCGTACAAAATATCCGAAAGCAGGTGCCTTTTATGCCGAATCCCTCTACTTACCCTTACCGGCGCTTCCCCACCATACAGGTCGGTGCCGCCGACCATGCTGCACGGGGAACCGATGCCGTAAAACAGGAACTGCACGCCCTGTGTGCAGGCAGCAGCAAAACCGTTGTGACGGTTGAATGCTACCCCGGTACCGATCAAGCGGAGATCCTTGCGCTGTTCCCGCACGCTGAACTTATCATTCATGCAGATGATCTGGCAATCCAACCCGCTGAGCTGGATGCAAAAATCGAACACGAACTGACGGACGACCCTGTGTTCGGCATCATGACCACCTGGCAGATGAAAAATTTTTACCCGGAAGAAGCACTGTGTGCCGCCCGGGGAAAAATTGATGCCGTAACGGATGGTCTGGTACTGGTTTACGGTGTCGGTGCCTCTCTTGTGGAACGTGCAGACATCACCATCTATGCGGACATTACGCGGTGGGAAATTCAGCTCCGTTTCCGCAAAGGGCAGGACAACTGGCATACAGCCATGCATGACCTGCCGCAGCGCGCAAAATATAAGCGCGGCTATTTTGCCGAATGGCGCTGGGGCGACCGGATCAAGGACAAACTGCTGCCGGTTTTTGACTATTATCTCGATACCACATCAGCCGGCAACCCTGCCATTGTGCCGGGTACCGCTTACCGTGATGCACTATCCAAAGCTGCGGCGCAGCCGTTCCGCATGGTGCCTTACTTTGACCCGGGCGTTTGGGGCGGCGACTGGATGAAAACGCATTTTGACCTGCCCGAAAACGGCAGCAACTATGCTTGGAGCTTTGACGGCGTTCCGGAGGAAAACAGCCTGCTGCTGGATTTCGGTTCCTGTGTTGTGGAAACACCGGCGCTCAACCTTGTCTATGCGCACCCGCGTGAGCTTCTGGGTGACTGTGTTCATGCACGCTTCGGCAAGGAATTTCCCATTCGTTTTGATATGCTGGACACCATGCACGGGCAGAACCTTTCGCTTCAGGTTCACCCCCTGACCGAATACATTCAGAGCCATTTCCATATGCACTATACACAGGATGAGAGCTACTATCTTCTGGATGCTGCCGGCGAAGCCCCTTGCGTCTATCTGGGCATTAAAGCCGGTACAAAGCCGGAAGAAATGATCGACGCCCTGCAGACGGCCCAGAACGGCGGCAAGCCTTTCCCGGCAGAAAAATTTGTCAACAAGATTCCCGTCAAGAAGCATGACCATGTGCTGATTCCGGCCGGCACTGTGCATTGTTCCGGTGCAGATACCATGGTGCTGGAAATCAGCGCTACACCCTATATTTTCACATTCAAGCTGTGGGACTGGGGTCGTGTTGACCTTGACGGCAAACCGCGCCCCATCCACCTTGAACATGGTGCAGCCAACATCCAATGGTACCGTAATACCGAATGGGTTCACAGAAACCTTGTCAACGCAGTGGCAGAAGTTTATACCGGCGAAAACGGAACGGTTGTGCGCACCGGTCTGCATGAACGGGAGTTTCTGGACACATTCCGCTTTACAACATCTTCTACCCTGCCGGTACATCGCAACGTCAGTGTGCATATGCTGAACCTGGTTGATGGTACGCGGGCGGTTCTGCGCAGCAAAAGCGATGCGTTCCCTCCTCTGGAGCTGCACTATGCCGAAACCTGTATTGTTCCTCAGGCAGCCGGCGATTATGAAATTTCCAGCCCGGACGGCAGCGAGGTCAAGGTCATTCTTGCCTGTGTTCGCAACTGAGTTATCCTATATGCTGCTGGCTGCCAATCAGGACAGCGGCTGCATCACCTGCTTCCGCCGGGATGAAAAGACGGGACGTCTGAAACCGGAAAAAGCGGGAATCTCCTGCCCTGTACCGGTATGCATTGTGGCACATCCGGTGTAGAATCGCCGGCATTTTATCAATCTCAAAAGTCTGTGGCTTTCCCCCGAAAACCGCAAATCAAATATTAGGAGGTATTTATCATGGCACATTCCATCAAGACGGTCTATGTTGTCCATCATTCCCACACGGACATAGGCTACACGGATCTGCAGGAACGCGTTATTGCAATTCAGGTCAACTATATCAAAACCGTGCTGTCCATGATGCGTCAGCCGGAATATGCTGACTTCCGCTGGAACTGCGAAACGCTGTACTGCGTAGAGGAGTTCTGGAAACAGGCCAGTGAGGACGACCGCGCTGACTTTGCCCGTTTTGTCAAGGAAGGCAAAATCGGTATTTCGGCCAACTATCTGAACTTCAATGATCTTGTCAATGCGGATGTATTCGGCAAGCGTCTGGCCAAATGGCAGGACAAGCTGCAACCGTTCGGCACAAAAATTCACACAGCCATGGCAGCCGATGTCAATGGATTCTCCATGGGCTACCGTGACGCCATGATTGAAAACGGTGTGGAGTTCTTCTTCACGAATGTTCACTGCCACCACGGTATGTATCCGCTGTACCAGAACCAGAATGCTTTCTTCTGGGAAAACGCTTCCGGACAGCGGCTGCTGGTCTGGAACGGCGAACATTATAATCTGGGCAATGTGCTGGGGCTTCAGCCCAACCACGCTGTCAACTGGATGATGCGCAACCGTCTGGGTGAAGATGCCGACGCCGGCACTTCCTTCTCGGATCAGCTGCATACAAATCTTGACAAGTATCTGACCGAATGTGAAACCGAGGGCTATTCGTATGATTTCATCGTAACCGCAGTGTCCGGTGTTTTCAGCGATAATGCGCCGCCGTCTGCCGAGATTATGGAAACCATCCGTGCTTATAATGAAAAGTACGGTCAGGAAGTCCGCGTTGAGATGGTTTCGCTGCAGGAACTGTACGCTGCCATCGCGCCGAAACTTACGGATGCACCTGTTTACCGCGGTGACTGGACGGACTGGTGGGCCAATGGTGTCGGCAGTACCCCTTATGCGGTCAAGCACTACAAGGATGCCGACCACCGTTGGCAGCTTGCAAACCGTCTGGACCCGGATGCAGAAGCACGCTATCCGGCATTGTCCGAAACCGTGCAGGACAACTTGATGCTGTATGCAGAGCATACATGGGGACATTCTTCCACCATCACTAACCCATATGACACGATGGTGCTGAACCTGGATATGCGTAAGAACAGCTACGCATCCAAGGCGCATGAAGCCGCCTCCCTTATGCTTTGCTCCATTGCCGAGAAGAAAGGCGATATGCTCCGCTACTACAACACCACCGGTGCTGTGCGTGCGGTAGGCGTCAGCCACACGAGCCAACCCCAGCTGATCGAGTTTTATATTGAAACTCTTGCACTTGAAGATGTTGAGGTGCGTGATTTGGCAGGAAACCTGTACACCTGCCAGGTATCCCCTCACCCGCGCGGACGCAAAATCAGCTTTATTGATACGCTGTCTTACGGCGAAGAAAAAGAATACATCTACACTGCCCGTCACAAAGCTCCGGAAACGCTGAATACACGTCACTGCTATATGGGCGCTGAAGAAGTACGGGATATTGTGAATGACTACGACCCGGTGACGTACCGCCTGCCGTATGAAGTGGAAAACAAATTCTTCCGCATCTGCTATAAGCCGGGCGATGGCATCACTTCGTTTGTGGATAAGCGCACTGGAACCGAAATGGCCGGCACTGCCATTCCATTCTTCACGCCGGTGTACCAGCGTACGCCTCTGCATCAGGAGGTGCCGTTCTCTTCTTACGAGGAGCGCCGCGCACTGGGTCGCAATATTCGCGGCAAACACGCAGAAACGCACATCGGAAAACTGATGGAAATCACCTGCATGGAACATGGTCCTGTGTTCACCCAGTTGCGTCTGCATTACAGCCTTGCCGGTACAGTAAAAGCTGATGTTCTGCTGAAACTGTATGAAGCAATTCCCCGCATTGACTTTACCCTGGAACTTGGCAAGACAATTTCGGACGAAGTGGAGAGTGTTTTCCTGTCGCTTGATCTGAACCGTCCCGGCAACGGAACCGTGCTTCGCAAGGGTGCGCGTGAGGCTTTCCGCCCCGGCATTGACCAGCTGCCCGGCACCTGCATGGAATTCTATATGTCGGATGACGGCGCGGCACGCCTTTCCCCCGAAGGCGGCGTGTTGATTGCAGCCAGAGATGTTCCCATGTTCTATACCGGCGAGATGCAGCATCACCCCATCCGCCTGTGCGACGGCGCAGCAGAAAACAATGCCCGCCCGCTGTATTCCTGGGTCATGAACAACAACTGGGAAACAAACTTCAAGATGGATTTGTCCGGATTCTGCCAGTATGACTATTCGCTCTGGCTGACCGATATTTCCGACCCCGAACAGGCCATGGACGAGCTGCATGAACAACTGTTTGATCCCTATGTCCTGATCGTGCGCTGAGCAGACCGTGACCGGCTGCAAATTGTAAATCTGTTCTCAATATTGCATCCCGAAATAACTCATTGCGTCCTTCCTAATTTTATTTATGTGTATCTCGAAATGCAAATGTGAGCCTGTTGCCCTTCCTGTATGCCCGACATAGCCAATGACCTGCCCGGCCTGCACCTGCTGACCGGTAGTTACACAGATGGACGAACAGTGTGCATACAAAGTTTCCAGCCCTCCGCCGTGATCGATTTGGATGTAATAGCCGTAGCTGCCGCCCCAGCTGTCAAGGCCATTGGCAACAGTGACCACGCCATCTGCGGCGGCGAGAATCGGCGTACCCTCGGCACAGGCAATGTCGGTGCCGGTGTGGGAGCTTACCTCGCCGGTGATGGGGTCCACGCGGTGACCAAATTGAGAAGTAATCGTACCCGCGACAGGCAGCGGCCATTGCAGGGTGCCTGTCGGGATGCGGGTGCTGTCCGGGTTCATAAGTTCTCCACCGCCCTGTGCAAAACCGCCGAGCAATTCTGCCCACAGTTCCTCATACTGTGGGTCTTGCAGGAGTTGCAGATAGGTGTTCTGGCGGGTGGTGAAATGATAATCTGCCGCCATCTCGTCGGGTGTTTTGTGGGTCAGTTCGATTACGAGGACAGTTTCGGTGATTTCTGTGGTAGTCGGGTTGCCGTCCTCATCGGTAGTTTCTATTGTGGTAGTCTCCGGGTGGGTGGAACAATCCACCGCATTCATCGCCCACATAGTTTCCCGCAGTTTATCTACCTGCTCCTCTGTCAGTGCCGCAACGGGTGTGCCTTGTTCATTTCCTGAAACATACGAAGAAAAGACCGCCAGGACATCTTGCCAACGAATGTAGTACACGTCATCGTTGGCTGTAATGTCTTGGCGGTCATGCTGTACGGTGTCGGAGATTTCTTCCAGCCTGTCGCGGTATTCTGCTGTCAGTGTTTCTACTGCCTGTTGCACGGTAATTGTGTCGGCGTTGGGGGCATTGGCGGCAAAAAAGATGCCATAGGCCGAGCCGGACACAAAGGCCACAAGGCTGATGACAATAATAATACTGAGTGCCACGCTAATCCCTGCAGCAATGGCCGCGACAAGACTGTGCAGGCCGACAAGAAAATGCCGTATTGCCGAGCGCACCGCCACAGCCGTCTTGCAGGTGCTGCTGGCGGCTTTCTGGATAGCAAGCTGCACTTGACGGGTACGGGTCTGCATTTGTGCTTGGGTTGTTATGCTCCGCACAGTTTCATTTGCGGCGGTTCGCAGTTGGCGCTGACCTTGGGTCACACCACGAATATCTCGTGGCGCGGTCTTGGCGGTGACGACTTTTTCTTTCGCCCGCTGGCGGGGCAAATCTGCCCCACGGCGCGGGTGCCGCTCTGCATCGGACAGCGTGCTGCACTCGACTTGTTTGGGGCTGACACCGCGCTCATTGGCGGTGTGGACGCGGATGGTTTCGGTTTGCTCGGCGGAACGGCGTTCCCGGTATTTTTCTATCTGTTTGCGGGCAATCTTGCGCCCTTGCTGCACGGTGAAATCTGTGTTTTGCTTGATGACCGAATAGGATGTATCGGTTACCACCGAGCTGGTATCTTGCGCAGTTGTATAATCACCGTCTCCCTGCGTAGAAGTGCTTTCTCGCAGCATGGTTCGGCTTTTCTCCTTGGCCTCCGCCCACGCCTTTTTCAGCGCAGCTTTCGGGATTTCCCCGGTTGCATTGCTTCTCGGCATATGCGCGGTTGGCTTTTCTTTAATATCTTTCATGGCATCACCCCACGTCATAAATTATTCAAATTGAATTTCAAAATCGTTCAAACAGCTTTTAAATTCTACACACAAGTCGCCGCTATAATAAGTCTCGTAATCAAAACAAACGCGGGAAGCATCCCGCACACCACTGCGCCTTAGACCATGCCAGAGCAATCGCTCGGTCAAGGCCAGACAACAAATTGGGCTAAAGGGCCATTACATATAAAAAAGCAATGCTGTATCTTCCGATTCTGGACGATACAGCATTTTCTTTGCAATTATGAAAAGATGTTGCTATAATAGAATCATCTCTTTGAAACGCGAGGTTTCTCCCATGAATTTATATATCAGTGCCGCCGAGTATGACTACCACACCCTGCTGAAAGTGGCCGAGATGGCAGGGCTTGCCGGAATCATCGGCTTTCATGAAGCTGGGGACGGCTATCTGGTGACCTTCCCGCAGGGGGAAAATGTTCAGGCTCTGATAGATGACTATAAGGGACGGCTGCGGGATTTGGAAAACAATATTTGGCAGCATTAAAATAGGTCTATAAATTTGAAAAATGAAAGGGGCGAACAAACTCCGTAATGAAAAAATATCCATGTCCTTGTTGTGGATTTCTTACCTACAATGTCCCGGCAGATGAAGATTGTGGGTATATTTGTCCCGTTTGCTTTTGGGAGAATGACCCGTTCATCACTTCTGATAACGAGCCAAGCGACTCCAATCATGGAATAACACTAAAAGAAGCAAAATCCAATTTCTTGCAATTCGGTGCTTGTGTAAAAGAAATGCTACGCTATGTTCGACCACCGAGAGATGACGAAAAGGAAATATCATAGCGTCGAATTCAAGTTTGTAGCACCCCTGTGGACCGCTTCGGTGGTCCTCTATTTTTGTATTGCATGGCTTTACTCCTTTTTCTCGGACGGGTTAGTCGACATCAATTTATATAGCTTAGTGTTTCGGGGAAAAGAATTTGTGAAAGGCACGATGTTGCCCGCGCAGCGAATCAGCCCGCAGCCTGCGGGGACGTTGGTGACGTAGCCAAGCTGGTTGTCGGAGATGTTCAGCAACTTTGCCAGTTCAACGCGGTCGGTGGCGCTCTGGTTCAGCATCACCAGAAACTCCGAGTTAGCCAGCATCAGGCGGGCGGTGTCGGAGCGCAGCAACTCGTCCACATTCTGCGTCAGCCCGGTCACAAGTCCGTTGTACTTGCGAATGCGCTTCCACAGCTTGTAGAGAAAGTTCGCGCTATACTCATAACGGAAAAGCAAGTAAATTTCGTCCATGAAAATCCACGTTCTTTTTCCGATTTTCCAGTTACGGATGACACGGTTATAAATGGCATCCAGCGTCACCAGCATCCCCAGCGGCATAAGCTGTTCACCCAGTTCGCGGATGTCGTAGGCGATGATCCGCGCCTGCGTGTCCACATTGGTGTGCCGGGCAAAGGTGTTCAGCGTGCCGGTAATGAACAACTCGGACGACAGCGCCAGCCCCTGCGCTTCGGGTTCGGGCTGCATCTGGAGCAGACGGTAAAAGTCCTGCAGCGTAGGCGGTGTGCCTTTATAGCCGTTGCGAATGTAGGGCAGGTACACCTGCTCGGTGCAGCGGCCGAGGATGGACTTTTCTTTCGCCGTCACCATGCCGTCACCGATCAGCTGCTCAAACAGTGACAGCACAAACTCGGATTTAGACACGATCGGGTTTCGCTCGTCACCGTAGGCACGGTCCATGTCCAGCGCATTGATGTGGGTGTCAGACGTGGCCGAAATGCGGATGACTTCACCGCCAAGGGCTTCGGTCAGATAGCCGAACTCCGACTCCGGGTCGAGGATGAGAATATCATCCTCGGTGGAAAGCGCGATCTGCACGATTTCTTCCTTGGCGCTCATGCTTTTGCCGGAACCGGACACGCCCAAACGAAAACTGTTGCCGTTCAGCAGCAAGCGGCGATCTGCCACGATCATGTTCTTGCTGACGGCGTTCTGCCCATAGTACAGACCGTTCGGCTGCATGATTTCCTGTGCACGGAACGGAATCAGCACGGCGGTGCTTTCGGTGGTAAGCGTGCGCAGGGCTTGGATTTTCCGCAGTCCATAGGGCAGCACCGTGTCCAGCCCATCCTTCTGCTGCCAGCGCAGCGTGGAAAGCTGGCACAGGTGCTTACGCGCCGTGGAGTAGAGCGTTTCGGTGTCGCTGTCGAGCTGCTCTTTGCTGTCAGCCAGATGCACCAGCGTCACTAGCCCGAACATCATTCGTTGGTCGCGGGTGGTCAGGTCGTCCAGCATTTCCTTGGTTTCCTTGCGCTGCAATTCCATATCGTAAGGAATGGTCGCGGTAAAATTGTTGTTGGCGTTCTGGCGGCGCTGCCAGTTGGCGACATTCGTTTCCACGCCCAGCAGTGTACTTTGCAGCTGGCGGGCGGCCTCATCCGTAGGCACCGGCAGGATGTCAATGGACAGCATCAAATCGCGGTCAAGGTCGCAGAGTTCCGACACAAAGCTGTCCTTGATGTAGCTGGCATAGTCCTGCAAATACAGCACCCTGCCATACCGCGCATCGACCTTAAAATGGTCGGCGGCAAACTCCATGCTGTCGGGGCAGAACCAATCTTTGAAATGCTGCCCGCACTTGGCGTGTTCGTGGATGTTGAACTCTGCCGCAGCCTGCTCTCCGGCCTTGAAAAAGTCGCGGAAAATGTGCAGGCGCTCGGTCAGCGTCAACTCCTGCGCCACCGAGGAAAGCTGCGCAAGGTGCGTCACCAGATCCGTGCCGATACGGGCAAAGTAGCTGCGGGCTTCGTCAGCGTTGCGCTTTACCACGCTTACGGTCAGATAACGCTCCCGCACAATGCTGTTGCTGGTGCCGGTAACCTGTGCGGTCAGCATCTGGTTGAATTCGTGGCGGTATTCGTCCAGACCATCATCCTTGTTGGGCAGCAGGACGCTGCGCTCGAACTCGGCCTTGTTGATACGGCGGTTGTAAATCGTGATTTTTGCCGATGCGCCGGAATCGAGAGCGTTCAGCAGTTCCGAGTAATCAAGGAACATGGCGGTCTTGTCCTCTTTGCCGGCGATGGCGTAGTTGATGTCGGTAAACGACCATGTTTTGGAATACTGGTTGCCGACTTGGAAAATCCCATCCGCAAAGATACGGCGGATGGGGATGGCGTCCTGTACACTGCGCGGAATGCGGAACTTTTCGCGTTCCATCTTCTGCGCTTTCGACAGGGTTTTAATCAAGCAGTTTCCTCGCTGTCATGGGTGTTTTTCTTCATAGGCAAACCTCTCTTTCGCTTTATGCCCGCACGGATGGCGGGCTGCATGGCTTCGTAATAGTAGCTGTCGGATTTGAACACAAGGCGCTTCGGGCAGAGGATTTCAGACTTGAACCACGCCCACAGCACCTGTTCGGCGGTCATACCGTGGTATGTAAAGAACCCGCAGGCGGCAAACGGCGCAGCACCTAAAATGCACATCCAACCGATTTCCTCGGTGCCGACATACGGCTGCAAGGCAAAGTAGATGCCTACTGCCACGCCGACCGCCAGCACCGAGCAAATAAACTGCCGGGTGTTCAGCCCGAAAAAGATATTTTCGTGGTAGTCGCGGACTTCTTTCGGTATTTTGATTTCCATAGATTGCCCCCTTATAACCCCATAATTTCTTTCACGATGCGGTCACAGCCCTTAATGGCTCCGACCAGCACCAGCAGGTTAAAAGCCAACTCCCCAACGTAAGTCCATACCGCCGTGACAACGGATGCGCCGGTATCCACGGCGGGCGGGCTGGACGAGATGGCGGAGAAAATGATGCAGGACAGTGCAATCACCACGCCCTGCAAACAGACCCCTGCATAGCTGCGGATGAAGTTTTTGCCCACGCTGCTGGTGGGTTCACCCGCAAATGTGGACAGCGGTATCGGCGCAATGGCGGCGTACATCCACAGGCTGAACATTCTGCCGTAGACCGTGAGGATCATGGTAAAGGATAAAACCGTAATCAGCAGCCCGCCGATCAGCGTAACCGCCCACAGCGGGATGCTATCCCAAAAGCCCACATTGTTGATGGCGTCGATCAACTCCTGCGGCAGCGACACGCTGCTCATGCCAGAGCTGCCCGATTGGGTAATAATGGTGGACACCATGCCCTGCACAATGGAGAAAACCGCCAGCATTAACTCCAACCCATAGGTCACCGCACCCTTTGCCAGCGCAAAACGGATGAACAGCTTGAGCGCGTGTTCCGGCTTTTTGACTTCCACAAAGCTGCCGCAGGTTTTCATGACGCCCACAGCAAAAAACAGCACGAGCAGCCCATAGCCAATCGCCTGCAAGGCGCTGTGGATGCCGGTCATTACGCCCCAGACCTGCCCGCCCTTGAATGTCTGCGGGCTTTCGGTCAGCAGTGACCAAATCTCCGCCAGCTTGTCGTTCCATGTGGAGAGTGCGGCGTTTAAGTTGCTGACAATCCAAGACTCACCCACAGGGCATCACCACCTTTCCTCTTGGCGCAATCCTCACGCGGTGATGAGGTCGAGGATTTCTTTGGCGAACGTAATCACCAGCCCACCGGCCAGCGTCAGGAAACCTTGGCTGCGCTGGCTGGGGTCGTGGCTCTGCAACGACAGGCCGACCTGCACGATGCCCCACCCCAGCAGGATAAGGCCCACCGCGCGGATCAGCGAAAAGATGAATGTGGAGAGATTTTCGACCACGACCAGCGGGTCATCTGCGGCAAAGGCGGGCAGGGCAAAAACAATGCCGCACACCATGACGGCGTACAGCATGAACAGGCTGCGAGAAATTTTTACGGATTTTTTGTTGTTATTCAGCTTCATTTGGGCCTCCTAATTCTTTGTATGGTTGGCTTCATTTCTGCGGCTTCGGCGGGCAGAAAATCGTCCATATCCAGCAGTTCGTAATTTTCGGGTGCACCGGGCAGATCGTCCCGCGCGTTGTCGGCGGCGGTGTAGTCGTAAGGGGCTGCGCCGCCGTCCTCGGTGCAGCGGATGTTGGGATGCTTGAGCAGATTGTATTTGTAGTCCACCACCGGACGCTCCCCTCGGATGAACAAGATACACTTGCTGTTGTCCAGCAGCCGCACCTCGTCCGGGGTCATAAGGTCGCGCCCGGATTGCTGGTGGTTGATGCTGTAACTGCCGCTGCGCCCTTTGCTTTGGTTATAGCTGGTCGTGGAGATGGTTTCTTTCCCCAGCAGTTCCGAAACATACTTGTGGGTTTCTTTCTCCGTGCCGCCGAGGTAGAGAAACTCGTCACATAAGCCCACCAGCGACTCCCAATCATCCTTGTACATAGCCTTTAACTGTGCCATGTTCTGCACGATGATGGAGCAGAAAATAGCGCGGGATCGCATGGTGGCCAGTGCCGACAAAAAGGTGTCTTTCGGCAGAGAAATGTTCGCGTACTCGTCCATAAGGCAATGCACCGGCACAGGCAAGCGTCCTTTGTGTACACGATCCGCTTGGCGGTACAGCGTTTGGATAAGCTGCGTGTAAATCATGCCGACCAGATAATTGAGCGACTTATCTGAGTCCGGTATGCAGCAGAACAGCGCGATTTTGCGCTCGCCCAACTCCTGCAGGTGCAGTTCATCCGTTATAGTCAGCTTGGCGATGGACGGCAGATTGAATGCGGCCAAGCGTACACCCACACTGACGAGGATAGATTTCGCGGTCTTGCCAGCCGCTTGTTTGAAAATGCGGTACTGCTTACAAGCGATGCTGTCGGGTTCGCGCATTTCCAATCGCTCGAACAAGATGTCCAGCGGGGATTGGTAGTTGTCATCATCCTCGTGGACTTCAGCAGCGGCGATCATTTCCATCACCATCGAGAAGTTTTGTTCTTCGGGCGGGGCCTCGTGCAGCAGGTACAACATAAGGGCTTGCAGCAGCGCCGTTTCGGACTTTTCCCAGAAGGGGTCGCTGCTTTTTGAATGTGATGGCGTGGTATTTTGAATCAGATTTTCAATCAAGGTCAGCACTTCACGGTCATCATGTACATACACAAACGGGTTATAACAGAACGATGCAGCGGGATTTATAAGGTCAAAAACGATAACCTCATACCCTTTTTGCTTCAGTAGATTACCGGTCTTACGCAAAATTTCGGCTTTTGGGTCCGTAATGACCATTGAGCAGGCACATTCCAGCACATTCGGCACACCATAGGTGCGGGTCTTGCCTGCGCCGGAGCCGCCGACGATGAGGATATTGGTGTTGTGCTTGTGCTTATAGCCGTCGATTCCAATGTGGAAATGCTGCGTCAGCAGCAGGTTCGGTCCTCGCTTGTCCATGTAGAACTTGTTCAAGCGGAACACATCGCCCCAAGCCGCCGAGCCATGCTCCGCACCGGGGCGGGTGTTCTTCTGGTCGGTAACTGCCACGATAACCACCACCGCGTAAATCACCGTAAACACCAGCAAAAAGCGCGGGCTGTCTTGACTCCACGCCAACGCAAACGGCTCTGCCAGTGCGCTGTTCAGCGCATCCAGCAGAGCCGTTATCTTCATACCCGGCTGCCAACGGCAAGCCACCGCCAGTGCCGTCCACCACACAAGTGGCAGGGGCAGCAGCCAGACCCACCAAGGGTTCTTTCTTCCCGGCGTGGTAGGCTACCTTTCTTCGCCGCGATAGGGCGGGCGTTTTGTACGCTCGGCATCCCATGCCTGACGTTTTCTCCACAACTTCGGCAAAACTACGGAAAAGTCCTGCGGCATACGTTCCGCCTTGATTTGCGGCAGATTTGCAAACAAATCGCTTTGCAGCGTTTTCCATGCAACCTTATCCGGCATATTTTGAGTATAGAATTCGTTGTAGCTGTACGCCAGCCCACTGGTATCTATGTAGTGCTTGACTTCCGTTCGCAGCATTTGTCGTTCCCATTCGCTTTCCGGCGCACGGTGGGGTGCAAGCTGTTCCTGCATAATTGCCTGATGTAAATCGGCAGACGATTTCAGCAGAGCCGGATACTTTCGGAATAACTTGGCGGCAATTCCTTCATTTTCAAAATAGGTGTGCAGCTTCTGCCCTGCATAAGCATACCACGCCACATTCCCGCATCCCATCCACTCAGTATCTCGGAACGGAATGTTGAGTGCCGCGAGGTTATCGGGGTCAATCAGCGCCTGCCGATAAGCATCGTACCCCTGCATAATCAGCCAGTTACGAAAATCCGTGAATCGGTCATCCGAACTGCCGTCATTGATGATGCAGGCTGCTGCGACCATTCTGGGAAAGTTGGCTTTATTGCGATAGCTTTGCCATGCGCAATCAAAGCCGAGCAGTTCATCCTGCGGCAAGTTGATAAGTTCCGTGTAAAGGAACTGTTTCACGGACGCTTCATCCTGCATATCCGCTTGGGCGCGGACTCGGTCAATGATCGACCAGAATTTTTCCCATGTCATAGCCAGATTCACCAGATAAACAGCGGCGTGTGGGCGTGCAGCAGTCGGGTCAGCGCGTCATCCACGGCATCGGTGTACCCGCCCTCAGCCAAGCGCTGGGTGCGCAGTTGGTTGAGGGCTGCTTTTGCCAGCCGATACTCTGCCGCTGACATCGTCAGCTTACCTCCTGCGGGCAAATCGTTCACCCGCAGGATTAGCCGCCCCGTTTCTTCGGCGCTGCCGCCGCGGGCGCGTTGACCGTAGTAGACATCACCCAGCGCCCGGAGTAGGATGCTTTTGTTGGCACGGTCAAGTTTAACTTTACGTTCTGTCATTGTTTTTCACCATCCTTTGCTCACAGCATATCATAGAACCGCCGCAATAGCTATCCGTCATTTGAAAACAAACGGAAAACAATCAGCCGCGTTCCTGCCGGCGGGAAGGCTTCTTTGCAGGCGGCACGGCAACAGCGTATTCTGCGGCGGGCAGTTCGCGGGTCTGTACAGCCAGCGTGCGACTCAGACTGCGCAGCAGCCCACCACCAACGGTGTTCACATCCGACAGAAAACCTCGCTGCTGTTCTTTGCCCAGATTGCGGTACAAGGCAACCACGCGGTCAAAGTTGAAAGCGGTGGTGTCAAGCCCATACCGATGCGCGACCATGTAGGCGGCACAGTAACTTGGCGCAGCGTAGGCTTGGCGGTTGTAGGTGTAATCCTTGTGAAAATCTGCCTGTGCGCACTCCCGAACGATGGCGCACAGCGTCGTGCCTGCATCCATGCCGTTGCGAACATAAATCGTGCGGTTCTTGGGAACATACTGCGCTTGGATGCCGTCCGGCAGACTATCCGAGATTTGGATCGGCACCGGGCTGCTCTCGATGGCCGCGGCGACCAGTTCATCCACTTGGTATTCGGCGGGCGGTGGCACAGGCCTGCCGCGCGTCTGGGTGATGTCGAACACCTTGCCGATATTATACCCGGAAGCCTTTCGGCCGTTATTCTCGTACACCTGCCCCACAATGGCCGTGTAACCTTCCTCGCCGGTACGGATATGCCTTCCGGCATCCTTCCATTGCTGGAATGTGCGGGCATCCGTGATGTCGGCGTTCTGGCCGGACAGCAGAAGCTGGTTCGGCAGCGAGTTTCTGCTTTGCGACATAAAGTCGAGAAATCCCTGCAAGGCCGGGGCATCTGCCAGTACCTCACCCATGCGGGCATCCACCTGCGCCCAAACCGCTTCACGCTCGGTTTTCTTCATGGCAGCGTATTCTTCCTTAGAATACTGCGGTTCTGACGGCGCGGCGTTGTTGAGATATTTATTCAAGTCCATTTACAGTGTTTTCTCCTTTCTCTTGATTTTTACGGGCATCCTCGGCATTCGGTCTTTGGGCGGCTCAACCTTGCGGCGCAGGTAGGCGGTGATGTCGCTTAATTCCATGCGCACGCTGGGGCGCTCACCCTTGGCCCGAAGCTGATCGGCGCGCGGCGACAGCGAGTTTGCAAAAGATTTGCTGCTGTCGGAGAAAGGCTCGGACGGACTGGCGTTCTCCGAGCCCTGCGGAAAACCCATGTTGAACTGTTCCTCGTCTGCGCCAACCTCAAAATCTACCGCACCGTCCTCGGTCTGGACGCGCTCGGTTTCCAGAGCGGTTTCACCACGCTCCTGCTGCACAGTGTCGATAAGTTCTGCCGTGCCGGTGTCCACAATAGCCAGTTGCAGCTTATCGATGATGCGGTTGGCTTTGGAGGCATCATCCTGTAAAATGGCGATCTCAATGTGGTCGGGGTCCATCTTGTCACGGATGGGGCAAAACAGCAGACCATGCGCCTTGGCGGCGCGGGCAAAATCGTGCATACGGTTTTTGTCTACCGTGAAAAATTTCAGCGGTTTCTGTTCTTTCAAAAGGCGGATAAGATGGGTTTTGCCGTGGGTCTTTTTGCTGTCGTGCAGCACTGCCTGTGCGAAAATAAAGAAGTTTTTCGCAGCGGTGCCGGAGATGCGCAGGGCAAACTCTGCACCCTCCAGCGAGTAGCGGACGACCTGGTCTGCGGGTTCAGAGCCGTAATTCATCTGGCATCACCGGCCTTTTCTTTGGGCGAGGGCAAGCGGCTGAACGAGTCCACGCCGGGGATGAGGGCAAGACTGCGCCCGCAGTCCCAATTCATGTGGATTTGTCCGGCATCATCGATGAAATCAACGGTTCCCATAGAGCCGGGAGGCACGGCCATCTCATCTTCCATGCAGCTGAGTTGCAGCCGCGTACCGGGCGGGTACTTGCGGCGCAGGTATTCGATGTGGTCTTTGTTGGGGTATATCATAGGCATCCTTCCTTTCAAGATTATAGTGTCAAATCAATGTTAGGGCGGCGGTCACGCTCGTGTTCCTGTTCGCGCTGTTGCTGTTCAGCGCGGTCACAGCGGGCTTCGGTGAGGTGCTGCTGCACCTCTAGGGAGTGTTCCGCGATTTTGCGGCAGAGCCGTTCTTCTTGGCGAAGCTGCTTTAGGGCGGTGTTGACCGATTCACATTGCGATTGTACATCATCGGTTTTGGGCAGTTGCTTACGCTTTGTCAGCAACTGCCTAATTTCTGTTTGCATGGCTTGTCGGTGAGTTTCCAGCTGTGCCAGCGTGTCAATGTTGTGCTTGGATAAGAATTCCATCTGCCGGATTCTCTGATCCAGCTTATAGGCATCCTGCCGCACGACATAGCTGGGGCGGCGCGGCTTGCGAGGGATCGCACCCAATTCGTATAGATAGCGATAATACAACGCCCGCAGCCCGGTCAGCTTGCGATGGGGCTTCTTCCCGCTGTGCAGACGGCCATGTTGAACGGAAGGAGCTTTTTCCACATACGGGCGATAGTTTTGTGGATACAGGATGCGCGTCTGGATGGCTTCTGGCGTGTACCGCTTGCCCAGCGTTTTGAAGCGAACAAAGCGCTCCTTTCCGGGCGGACGCAAAACGGGATACTTGCGCCCCATGCGGACTTCATACCCTTTGCGTTCCATTGCACTAAGAAATTGCCGCCATGTAAGGCTTTGTTGAATTGCTTCGTCCACATCCTGCCGGATGGCAGTGCGCCATGTGGGTTGGTTGTTTTCCTCAGCCCTCCACTTTTCATATTGCCGCTTTCCACGCAGCGCTTCCGGTGTTTCGATGATGGAAAGCCCATACTTTTGGCAGAGTGCATCCGAAAGTGCGCGTACTTCGGTATAGTAACTTTTACTGTTGCTGTGGTACTTCTTTCCATCCTCCAAGCTGACGGCGCTCCATACAATGTGGTTGTGGTAATGCTTAGTGTTCAAATGCGTTGTCACAATTGCTTGGTATTTCCCAAGCAATAGCTGTTCCGCAAATTCGACACCGATCTGGTGCGCAAGTTCCGGAGTTACCTCCCCTTCCGCAAAACTCTGGACAAGATGGTATCCCTGCACACCGGTTTCTTTGTGCCAGCGAAGCGTATTCAATCGCATATCTTCAAAGGCGCTGGTGGTTGTGCAGCCCAGTCCTGTTTCAAAACAGGCTGATTCGGTTTTATCCCGGTTTGCCGCATAGTCCACAGCTTCTTCCAGTGATTTCGGTGTCGTTTTTGCTTTGTTTTGTACATAGTCCACTGTGCGGTCAAGGCGGCGCACAGGGATCACGGATGTGTAAGCCATTTTTCATAGTGACTCCTTTACCAGTTTTCTTTTACTTCCCGCCAAACTTCTTGGGTTAGCCGGGTCATTTCATCCACACTCCCCTGCCCTGCTGTTCCGGTACTGTTGGCACGGTGGGCAAGCTGATTTGCATTGTTGCACAGCCCTGCCACCTTGCGGAGCAGATCGGCGTGGTGCGTGCAGGGGCGCGGATGGATTGCTTTGCCTGCAATGAGCGTGCGCAGGTATTCCTCTCGGTTCAGACTGCTGGCCGCAACCTGCCGATTCAAGAATGATAATTCATTCTCATCGACATGGAATGAGACAACAAATCTGCGTTTACGCACGGCAGGGGTTTGGGGCATCCCCAAAATGTGCGTCTGGTCGACCAGACGCTATGCTAGCCAAACACGACAACCCGCAGCACGGTTCACGACACAAGGTCGTCACCCTCCGCGACAGCTTTCTTCAAACCATCCAAGGTCGTGACAATGCGGTTATATTTCTGCGCCAAACCGATCTGCGCGTTGGTGGTAGCATCCTGATTGCGGCTGCAGACCACCAGCATCGGGCAGCGTAGCAGCTTATCCCGCACAATGGCGGTGTATTCGCTACGTTCCAAGGCATCTTCCAGCACCAGATACTGGCTGTCCTGCAATTTGGGGCATACAGGCAGGTAGCCCAGCAGGTACACCTCGCGGCAATAGTTGCGCAGGTGTTTGGATGTCGCGCCCTCGCTGGCGCAGATAAAAGCCCAAGGTCGTTTCATTTTCGTGGTTCCTTTCTGAATTTCGGGAGTGAATCAGTTTTGATTCACTTTTCGGTATTTCTTGCAAAATAGTGAATCAGTTCTGATTCACTTCGGATTCAAGGGCAGTTTTCAGCCGTTCAGTGCTACGCTGGAAGTAGGCGTCCGACATTTCAATGCCGACAGACTCATAGCCTTCCTGCACAGCAGCCAGCACGGTGGTGCCTGCCCCGGCAAAGGGGTCAAGGATGCGCCCACCCGGTTCGCAGATCTGCACCACATCCCGCATAAGCTGCAAGGGCTTTTCGGTGATATGGATGCGGTTCTGGGGATTCGGGTAACGGAACACGCCCGGCAGACACCCAACATTTCTCTCAAGCGGCATTTTGCCGTTGGACCCCCACACAATGTACTCGGACTGCTGGCGGAAGCGTCCTTTCTGCGGGCGGCTGGCGACCTTATCCCACACCGCCACACCGCGCCAGGTCCAGCCTGCCCACTGCAAAGCCAGCGTCATGGCGGGCAGCTGCCGCCAATCGATGAACAGACAGACAGGCGCATCGGGCTTTGCAATGCGGCGGGCATCCTGTAGCCATGCCGCCGTCCAGAACATCCAACTCAGCTGATCCATCTGGTCAGAGTCAAAGTCGGGCAGCGCCTTTTCCTTGCTCATGCTGCTGTACTTTTCGCTGGTGCTGCGGTTCTTGGTGGTCTGGCTGCTGCCGCCGCTGGCATAGGGCGGGTCGGTGATGATGGCATCGAAGCTGTTCGGTTCAAACTGGCGGAGAATCTGCAGGGAATCCCCGTGCAAAATTGACCAGCGGTCACCGCCGCAGTGTTCGGGCATCTGGAAATCAGGGTCGAGAATGTTGAGCGTTTCGGGAGTGTTCTTCAAAGGCATCTTCCTTTCGTTTTATCGTTCAAAATCATGGGTACAGGGTTCTTTCGGGGGCGGTGTCCGGCTGGCTGTCTGCACAGAAACACGGTCATCTTCGAGTACAAAGCAGTCCTGCGTCCTGTTGTCGAGCTTGGTGCCGGGCAGGACAACGGCATTGCCGCGGCAAACAACATTGCCGGAGATTTCGCCATATACACGGGCGCTGCCGTCAATGATCGGTGCGCATAAGGTTTGCTCATCCTGCCGAATCACGGCATACCCGCAGACACAGCTTTTCCCCGTGAGCAATCCACCGCAAATAGCCGCATCATCTTGTGCGATAGCATGGCCGGTCATCATGGCATTATTGCCGACATAAGCGCAGCCCCTTGCAACGGCGTGATCTGTAAGGACTGCATCGCCGCAGACTACTGCATTTTCACAGGCGATGGCATCCTCCGAAATCCATGCACGCCCCTCTTGGTCGAGGTTATCGTAGCTTTCCACATAGCCGCCGAGCATCCCAGCAAGGACATCCTCGGTCAAGTCCGTCAGCGCGCGGATACGGTGCAGCTTCGGGTTGTCGGGATGGGCAATGTCGGTGATCTCGTATTTCTTCATCTGGCATCACCCCGGTCATGCTTGGGCGTGGGGCTGGGCGGCAGTTCGGTTTCCACATACTCGGAAACGATGCTGAGTGCTTTCTGGTAGCTGTCGCAGGACATAACGCGGTCACGCATTTCTTTGGCCTTGTCGGCCTGTCCATAGTCGGTCAGCAGTCTGGAGGCGCGGCCCATAATGGCGAAAATGTTGCCGTCCTGCCCAATCAGCTGCATTTTGGGCTTCTTCGGGCGGTTCAACAGTTTTTTGAACTCGGTCATATCCGGCACATCGCGTTTCAGTTCAAAATCGTGATTCTGCCAGAAATGGACATACAGCTTGCCATCCCCAACATCGATTTCCCGCTGCTCAAAGCCCTCGCCCCAGCCGTCGCTGTACTGACCGGAAATGTAGTCGCAGAGAGCCGCCTGCTCACCCTCGTTCAAGGGTTCCCGCAATTCCACGTTCATGCACCCGCACAGTTTGTTGCCGCAAATTTCCACAGACGGCACTGCACTTACCACTTTGCGGCGGACGAAATCGTCCTCGTGGTAATACTGCATCAGGTCGCCGTTGAAATCTGCAATGTCCTTTTTCACAGCCTCATTAACAGCGTCGGCATATTGCAGCAGGTCATGACCGTTCAGCGGGCAACCCTCGTACTCGTTGTAAGATTCGTCCTCCCAATCAGGTTCATTCGGGAAAAATTCCGCAGTCAGCGGAGAATAAAATTTCATCAGCAAATTGCATCACCTCGGTTTCTGCCGTACAGATCATGGTTGATCTGCGCGGCGTAGTAGTTTTCCATCGTCAGCGGCGCATTGTAGAGCGCCGCCAGTAAGTATTGCTTGATGTTTCGGATGCGGGGCGGATTGTCCTTGAGGCAATCCAGAACATACTGGATATGTTCCGCGCCCAATTTTAGGAATCGAGATTTTACTACTTCGGCAGGCATTTCCTCTCCCGAAATGCGGATAGCAGCCCGCCTGGAACAAACCACATCCAGCATCAACTCCACCAGTTCATCCAATCGCATCGTATCCATCGGGTTATTCTGCGCCAAAATCGGATACTCGATATTTTTCAGCAGCAGGGCGCGGTACTCTGTCCGCTGGCCCGCCGCGCGGATAGGATTCGATACGTTATTTGTTTCTTCTTTATTTATTTCTTTAGTATTTAATTGTGCAGGATTTTCCTGTACAGGTTTTTCCCGTTTAGGCTCTGCCTGTTTTGGTTGGGCACAGCTAGGCTCGTCCTGTTCCGGGGGCTGCGGCTGCTCTAAAACCGTGTACTCCATACCGCGCATCTGACCGTTCTTGTCGCGGATGCGGCGGCGGATAATATACCCCGCCGCTTCTAACTCGCGCACGGTGGCACACACGCTGTCCACGCCCTCTTTGCAGATGGATGCCAACCCTCGCGTGGTATAATCCCAATCTTCGGGCAGAGACAGCATCAAAGATAAAAGCCCCTTCGCCTTGAGCGAAAGAGCCTTGTTGCGCAGATGATGGTTGGACATAATGGTATAATTTTGCGTCTTTTGTACACGGAACACAGCCATAACGATTTACCTCCTGTTTATGCCCTATAAGTGGGCGAACGATTTCTAACTTTCATGTTGATTTCTCTCTATCGGCAAACTGCGCGGTGGGCGGAAGTTCTTGCCATCAGGTTGTTTTTTGCCATATCAGCGTAATCTCCATTCTCGATGTCAGGCGGAAGGTCGCACACTTGATACTTTTCTCGGTAAAGGTTCCGGATGTTGACACTTGCCATGCGCCCTTTGGCATCGTTGTCCAGCCGCAGTTCTATCGTGGTAATTTCCGGGTGCTGCCGCAGGAATTCCTGTAACGCCAAAGGCTCCTTGCCGGAGGATGAAACCCCGCCCAGTGACAGGCGGTACTTGTCCGCAGCATCCCCGCAGAGCGTCATCTCTGCCATGGCATCTATGGCGGCTTCAAACACGGCCACGGTAGTGCTGGGCTGCATCGGCGGGATGCAGAAACCGTACTGTTTCTGACTGCCGGGAGCCTCCCTCTTGAACGGTTTCCCATAGTCATAAATACCGCGCAACGCCGCATATTTCGGCACGCCCTGTGGGTTTTTTCCCAAGAAAACACAGTTGTGATATTCTGCACTTTCGTGCAGAATTTTTCTCGCAATACAGTAGCGAATCGTGGGCAGTGAGATGCCGCGCCCCAGCAAATACCGCGTCACACGGTCATTATTCGGTGCAGGGTTCGGCAGACGAAACGGTGGGCGCTCGCGCTCCACCGCTTCATGCTGCACAGGGATGTACATCGGGCTTTCCTCACATAACAGCTGCACCGCCTCTACAAACGGTACACCTTCCACATAAATCAAATATTTCAGCGCCGACTTGCCGCCGATGTCGCGGCTTTTCCAGTGCCACACACTGGATTCGCCGTTTATCTTGAAGCTGTCGTGTTCTGCAAGCTGGTACTCGCCCCGTGCGCTGCTTTTCACCAGCGAACCGGGACGGTACCGCCGCAGGAACTCGATAGCCGTCATCCGGTTGGCGGCATGGATTTGTTCTTTACTGACGCGCGGCAATTACACAATGTAAGCGGCGAGGTCGCTCATATGTTCAATATTTTCCCACGGAAAATCCTCGCGCCCGAAGTGACCGCCCGCCGCCGTGCGGCTGTACATGGGGTTCAGCAGGTTCAACTGCTTGATGATGCCCGCAGGGGTCAGGTCATACGCCTTGCGCACAGCGGCCGACAGGCAATCATCCTCGCAGATGCCGGTGCCGAAGGTATTCACATCCACCATGACAGGGTCTTTTTCCCCAATGGCATACGCCAGCGTGACCTGACAGCGGTCTGCAAGATGGGCGGCGACCATGTTTTTGGCAATAAACCGCGCCATGTACGCGGCGCTGCGGTCTACCTTGGTGGCATCCTTGCCGCTGAACGCACCGCCGCCGTGGGGCGCAAATGTGCCGTAACTGTCCACCATGAGCTTGCGCCCGGTCAAGCCGGTATCGGCATCCGGGCCGCCCTGCACAAACTTACCGCTGGGGTTCAGGATGATTTCCGCGTCGTCGGCGGGCATACCGTCAAAGGCCAGCGGGAACACATATTCGTCCAGCAGATCCGCCAGCTTATTGATGTCGGTGTCCTCCTTGTGCTGGACAGAAACAACCACCGTGGTGATGCGCACAGGCGTGTCGCCGTTGTATTCCATCGTGACCTGCACCTTGCCATCCGGACCGATGTCGGGGATAACGCCGGTCATGCGGGAGATTTCCAACAGCGTTACAAGGCGCTGGGCGGCAACCACAGGCATCGGCAGGTATTCGGGTGTTTCGTTACAGGCGTAGCCGACCATAACGCCCTGATCGCCCGCACCGAGGGTGTCCTCGTCCTCTCCCTCAGCCAATTCCGGCTCGACAGCGCCCGCAATGTCGGGACTCTGGTCGTGGATGTAGCAGTCGATTTGGTACGCCTTCGGGTCATAGCCGACATCCCGCAGGGTGTCGCGGACGATGTTGAACACATCCGGCTTAGCGCTGGTCGTGATTTCGCCCGCCACAATAATGTGACCGTGTGTTGCCATGACCTCACAGGCCACACGGCTGGCGGGATCATGCTGCAGACAGGCGTCCAGCACGCTGTCGGCAATGAGGTCGCACAGCTTGTCGGGATGGCCGCGCATGACGGATTCTGCGGTGTAAAAGCGGGGATGCTCGTTTTCTTTCATGGTTTCGGTGTTTTCAAAAATGTCGTTCATTAGTTTTTCTCCTTGCTTGTTGGATGATTTCGGACATAGAAAAAAGCCCGCAGGCGGGCTGCGGGCTAGGATGGTGATGTTCATATCAGCGCTCCGGGGATTCTTTTGTATTCGGCGGCGGGGTCATAACACGGGAGTATTCTTCCGGCGTGGTGTGTTCCACGCACAGGGTCTTGCCCAGCAGGAAAAACAGCTGCGGATCGTGGTACAGTTCCTCGTAGCGCTTCATCTGCTGCGGGGTAAGGTCAGTAAAATCGTTGCTGGTCAGCCCGCAGACGAAAAATGTGCCGTGGATAATGTCATAGTCGCCCAGCATACGATTCAGCGGCAGGTTTTCTGCAATGCCGTTGTCATTACAAACGTTATGTGGTGCACCACATAACGTCTGTAATGAGTAGTTCCTACAAATGAGTAGTAATTGAGCAAAATGCCCAGAATCCCGGGCGTTTAAGCATAATTTACTACACATAATCAGAAAGTTTTCTTTCCAAATTGTGTTAACCATTGCAATAAATCTTCATCCTCCTCCCAAGGCATTGTGGTATTGGGTGTGTAATTCGGCACTTTCTCCTCAAATACTTTTCGCTTCATCTCTGCATCGATGCGAGCGTAAACCTCTGTTGTAGAGATGTCTGCATGCCCAAGAAAATCTCGAATATATATCATGTTAACACCAGCTCGCAGCAAGTGCATGGCTTTGGTGTGGCGTAATACATGAGGAGATATATTCTGTGGTTCAAGTACCGGAGATGCCTTTGCCGCATACTTCTTCAGAATATAGGTGACTCCATAGCGAGATAAAGCCTGCTTTTTTGCATTATAAAATAGCGGAATCATCTGAGACTGAGAATCGGAATGAAAGCTGCGGATATATCTGTCCAACAGTTTGCAGGTATCCTTCATCAGGGGAACCTGACGAACTTTTCGTCCTTTTCCAGTTAGAATAACCATTGGGGGGTGTGTTAGACGGACATCTTTCAGCCTAAGATCCACCAATTCCTGTACCCGTGCGCCAGAGTCATACAGTAGTGCAAGAAGTGTCAAATCTCGGAGCCCTTGTCGGGTAGATGCATCTGGTTGGGACAGAAGAAGTGACAGATCATCCTCCGTCAAAAACGGTATCAATGCCTTTTCGTACTTTTTGGGTCGCAGATTAATAATGTCAACGCAGTTTTCTATGTTTTCCGGAAACTTGTACTGTACAAAATGAGCAAAGGCCTTTATGGCGGCAAGTCGCTGGTTTCTTGTTGTAACCGCAATATGGCGGGATGTTTCTAACCAATCCAGAAATTCAGAAACAAGTTCCATATTCAGATAGCGCAATTCTATATAATTTGCGGAGATGCCTTTCTTTTCTTGAAAAAATAGAAGGAGTTGCTTGAAAGTATCTCTGTATGAATTGGTGGTATTGGGACTCACCCCGCATGTAGTAGGCAGATAGATTGAGAAATACTCGGTCAGTGCTTTGGTAAAGTCAGTTTTCCTCATCCGTCTCACCTCCAACCGGAATAATGCCGACAAATGCTCTGTCAAGTTTTTGGGAAAGTTCCGGGAACGAAGCAACCGTCAGGTGAATATACCAACAGGTTTCACGGTAACTCTTATGTCCCAAATACGCGGCAAGGCGAGGAACGATTACCATGGGATCATACCCATCAGAAAGTTGTTTTTCCAGTGTATGAACTGCGAATGTATGCCGAAAATCATGCACACGAGGGCCATTGCCGGTGTGAGGAATATTGCATGCGAATAGCAGCTCGCGAAAATTATCATAGATTGTTTTAATAGAATAATGGCCACAAGCAGATGGAAAGAACCATTCTCTTTCATCTGGTAACTGAGCAGAGTAGCTTCGGAGATACTCTATTACGCTATTGTGGACAGGGACAAGTCTATCCTTACCTCCTTTCCCGTTGTGTACAGTAATAATGCCTGTATCCAAATCGACATCCTTCACTCTTAGCCGGAGCACCTCACCTATACGAAAACCACAGCAATATAAAAGCCGGATAACAGCAGGTATGACCAGATGCCTTGTTGGCGCATTATTCCTGACCGGCAGATTATCTGCTGCATATAATAATCGCCGTATTTCTTCAACAGTAAATATATGCGGGGTAAAAGTCGAACTGTTCTTTAGTTTGCTGGTATCCGGGACATAGGAGATTCCGTCCTGCGTGTATGCAAATTTTGCAAAAGCGCGTATCGCATTATGTCTGACTATTTTCGAACGGTTTGAAAGATATGGCTTTAATAAATCCCATGCGTCAATAAGCTCTTTTGTCACCACGGGGGCATCCGAGAGTTCCTTTGAAAGGCAGTCCAGTTCCTGCATATAATAGCCGCAATGCACGGAGGTATATCCCTCATTTTGTCGAGATTCCAGATATTTCCATATTATTGGCGCAAGCTGGCTTGTGAAAGTAAATTGTTTCATAGTAATCCCTCCAAACTCAGCGAACATAACCGCATATGTTCAATATCGACCCGCAAGTAGGTTTCTGTTACACTGATGTTACTGTGACCGAGGATTTGGGACACATCCTGCACCGGAGTGCCTTTTCTCAGCATATTTGTGGCAAACGAATGGCGGATAGTGTGTACGCCTGTGTGCCTCTTTGTTGGGATAGCAATCCCTGCTCTGCGTAAATACTTATGAAATTCCGGATTGAAATTGTTATGCTCACCCAATGGCTGAAACGGTGCGTTATGGCTCAGAAAGATAAAAGCCGAGGAGGACTGTGGGCGGCCATCTTGCAAATAGGAAATAATCGCCATACCTAGCTCTTTGCTGAGTGGCAGACTCAAGGCGTTCCCTGTCTTCTGCTGAGAAAGTGAAATGCAGTTTTCCTTCCAGTTAATATTTGAAAATTTGAGTCCCAAAACGTCGCTTATCCTTAACCCTGTTCTTGCAAGAAGCAGAAAAATCGCGTAATTCCGCCTTCCAACTGGATTGGCAGTATCGATGACTGCAAGAATCTTGTCGATTTCTTCAGGACTCCATACCTGTGGAATCTGGGGTGCAGTGCGTTTGAAGTTTGGGAGTTGAAGGGAATAATCCAAATCCGTATATTTGTGGTCATAAAGCCAGTGCAGGTAAGCACCAACTTGTCGGCATCTTGCTCTACGAACATTCATGCATATTTCTGAAGCATTGCTCATAGCCGTGGAAAAACAGTTGATAGTCTCCGCATTTATGCTTTTGATGTTCTGTGTGTTTGATGAATGAACAGCAAGCAAGAAAAGCCTCAATGCTGCTATTGTGTTGTCCATCCACGATCTCGAAAAATTCTGCATTTTGCAATAACTCAAGTAGTCGGAAAAAAACTTATCGAAACAATCGTCATCAATAGAAGCAACGCCATAAACTTTACGGCGGCACACTGTTCCCGTGCGAAAAATCTCGTCCAATGCATTCATGTGACGCCGTGCATGGCGCATTCGACCGTCAAGAGTCTGATCTATAGCGTGGACATCGACTCCGAAGTATTGAAGCAAAAACTGCTCTGCAGTTTCACGGCTATAAGCGGGAGAGGCTGAATACGAAAGAAATCTGTTCCATGTAGCTCTATAAAACCCAAGAGTACTTTTCTTGTAACCCTGACCGAGTAGCCATTGCTCGGTCTTTTCCATCAATTCCTTGATTGGTATTGTTGCTTCAGACATTATAAAACCTCCTGATGTTATTTGCAGAGCATTGTGTCTCTACATTATGTAGAGTATCACAAAAAGCTACCGGCTAAAATACAAATGAAATCAGGAGGTACGAAAGGAGATGTCAATTATGCTACACATAACATATAACTACGCATTACAGACGATACAGGCGCTATCCCGCCAAGGGTACACGGCCTCGATGGTGCCGCCGACAACTGCCTGCTCGGCTTCAAGGGTGTGTTCAATGTCGGCTTCGCGGGGGTATTTTCCGGGTTCAACGATCAGAACTTTCATCGGCATCCTCCTCATCAGAAGTTTCTTTCAGCGCATTTTTCTGCCTAACGGTCAGCAGCACGATACCTGTCGCAGACGCAAGAGACACGACCACAATAGCCAGCAGTGGGAAACCATCTCCCGTCCGCGGGAGGGTCTGCACCTTATGCGGCGTAATAACCGGCGTAGGCGCAGGTGTAGGTGCCGGGGTTGCAGCGGGCGTCGGCTGCGGTGTGGGAGCCGGAGTCGGTGTGGGCGTGTCCTCACGGGGTGTAGCTTCGTCAATCATCTGAATCAGGCGTTTGTCGGCGCGCACCCATTCGGCATCGGCATTTTTGCGGACGAACAGACAAACACTTTCGTCTGCCTTCTGTACTTTGAACTGTACTGATTCGGCAATTTCAAAGCCAGCCGGGGCGGCATCTTCGGTCAGGGTGTAGATGTACTCCTTGGTTTCGCCTGACAGCTTGATAAATTCATCCGAGATGGGAACACGGTGAGTTTTGTAGTCTGTCACCCAAGTGTCAATAACTTCGCCGCCAGCATCACGGATCGTCAGCGTAGCACCCGGCAGCAGATTACCCGCAATGTCCGTTTTGTCGATATCCAACACAGGCGCATCCTGCATGATGATTGTGGCATTGTCGAGTTTTGCCCAATCATCGTCGGATTTTACATATACCTCATTGACCTGCTCTGTACCTTCCTGCACCAGCTTGAACACGATGCTTTCGGCTTCGGCATAGCCGTCCGGGGCACGTTTCTCCGTCAGGGTGTACTCTTTTTCAAGTTCCAGACCTCGCACGGTGTGCGGCACTTTGCCGGAGGTCCAGCCCTCGACCAGACTGCCGTCTGCATCGCGGATTTCCAGCTTTGCACCGGGCAGTTCCTTGCCGTTGGTGATGTCCCGCTTAGAGATATCCACGGTGGTACGGAGATTTGTGTTTGTTCCGTCCACGACCTGCCACGCGATTTGTTGTCCCTCATAGGTGAACTCTACATCCACAGGGGTGCTGTCCAGCAGGTAACCCGCAGGGGCGGTGATTTCCACAATGCGGTATCTGCCGCTGTTCTCGCGGCTGGTGCTTCGCGGACCTGCAGGGTCAATGTAATATTCGCCGCGAATCGGCACGTCCACATCAAACCAAGTAAAGCCTCTGGCGTTGGTTGTGCTACTGGTGGCCAGCTTTGTACCGGCTTCAAGCAGCTTTGTACCGTCCGCGGAATAAATGTCATCCACGGTGTAGAGTTCATACACCGCACCGGGCAGATAGGTCAGCGCCTCTCGGTCCTGCTTGTAAATGCCTACACCGATTTTGCTGACCTTATCGCCGGGCTTTTCGGGAACAGGCAGCACACGGGCATTTTCAAACACAAGCGTCTGCCCATTCTTGTGGGCATTCGAGGCGTCCTTGACATTCACAATGCTGTACGAACATTCCTTGTCGCCGTCCTGCTCGTGGCTGACAATAGTTTTTGCCAGCACAATGTCATTTTTCTGGTTGTCCCAGCCGAATTCCACAGTGTAGCTCTGCTGGGTCAGCACAAAACCATACGGCGCTTGAACCTCGGTAATGGTGTACTTACCCAGCGGCAGGGTCACGGTAACTTCGCCTTTGGTGCCATCATGGGAAACTTTCAAGAAATCATAGGTTGCCTGCGTGCGGGTGGGGCTGAATTTCACCTCGTCCACCTGACCCTCCGCGCCGGTAGTAACGGTTGCAACGAGGTCACCGTCTTTGTACCAGTAGGTGCCTTGGCGGTCTGGTGTGGCAATGTCGGCTGCAGCGTGAATTTCGTACACTGCGCCCGCAAGGTCGTCCTGCGTGTAGATGAACTGACCATCTTGGTAGTCGGTCAGCACATTGCCCTGTTTTCGGATGGTAAGCTGACCGAGCGTTTCGTGGTTGCAGTATTTCTCCGTGACGATGTACTCATCCATGTCGTTGGTGGCATTGCCCACAACCTGCCAGACGCGGTCGGACTTGATTTCAAATTCTACCGAGTAGGCAGGATCGTTATAGTACCCTTCCGGGCCTTGCAGTTCCTCAATCAGGTATCTGCCCAACGGCAGTTTTTCGGGTGTTTTCATAAGACCGTCTGCATCGGTGTAGAACACATCCGTTTTCTTGGTGGCGCTGCCGTTGGCTGGGTCGATCATGGAAATGCGGGTCTTATTACCCTTGTCATCCAATTTGTACAAGGCAAAAGAGGTGTTGGCGATTTTGACCGCCTTGCCGGTTTCTGTATCGGTCTTGATAAGCTGCAAATAGCCTTCCAGTTCCTCGTCCAGCACGTTAAAAGTCATATAATTGTTGCTGGCGGTGGTGACGCTGCCCGCAGGAATCGTGAATCGGCTCTGCGGGCTGTTGGCATCCACTGTCACGATGAACGGGTCGCACTGGAACACATCCTTGGGGATGGTGGTTTCGACGACAAGGTACTGCCCATACGGCAAGCCTTCAACGCGGAAAACGCCCTCATCATTGGTGAACATTTCTCCCAGCCTATACTCGGCGGGCTGATCCGTGGGCATCCAGCCGTTGCCCCTGCCGTTGGCGTAGTCGCCGTCTGCGGTCAAGGTCGTGTTATAGGCGTTGACCGTGTCGGTGTTGCCCTCGAACATATTGGCGATGGCTTGTCCCTCGGCGGTGAAATCGTATTTTAGTGTGGCGTTATCGTAATTGTCCTTGCGGTAGGCAGATAGGATGCTGGCGGCATCGTAGCTGCCGTCCGGGTTCTGCTTGAACTGCGCCGCCTTGCTCAGTTTAGAGATGCGATAAACGGTAAAGCCCGCACCCTCCAGCTTCAGTGCCGGGGAGGGCTGGCCTGTGGTCGATACCAGTTTGTTCAGAGAAAAACCGGATTTCAGCACTTCGTCTTGGCTTTCTTGCTCGGTGTGGATGTGGTAGGTCGATTCATCCGCATAGGACAGGGTTTTGTAATGATTGACCTCATCACAAAGATAACCCTTGGCGTAGGACAAGTAATACCCATCCCATGCCTTGCTACCGTTCAGCTTGCGGCTCTCGGCTACGGCGGAATACTGATTTTTATAGATGTAGTCGGCGTATTCGTTGTTTTTTCGCGCTAAATCGCTGTACTTGCCGGTGCGTTCCAGCTTCTTGTTTAGCTGTGGATACTTCCCGGTAACATACAGCTTGCCGTTTCCGTCGATGGGCAGCACCAGCCCGGTGGCACGCTCGACCAGATAGTAGCGGCCCATGTACAGATTTGCAAAAGCCAGCTTTCCGTCTGTGATTTTGGCAGACGCTACCAGCCGGTCTTTCTGCAAAATGGGCAGGTAATCGGTATCCCAGCCGCCGTTGGTGAGGACAGTGGTGTGCCAGATAGGTTGTCCGTTGGCATCGGTGATTTTCGAATAATCTACGACACCCGAAACGCCGTCCGGGTGTTCAATGGTGTCAGCGGCGTACAGATCGTACACAGCACCCTCCAGCGTAGTATCTCCGTTGCTGCCCGCAGCCAGATACCGCGCGGCGTCCAAGTCCACTTTTGTCAGCAGAATATTGCCGAGAACACGGTCGTTCTGCATCTTGTCGGCATTGGCGTGCATGGTGTAGGAATTTTCGTTGTTGGCGATTCCGGTGGGATCTGTGGCGTAGGTCTTATCTGCATTGCGGATGCCAAAGGTGATAGTAACGATGCCCTCACCGGTGTCGATGAGGGTACCGCCGCTGTTGGCCGTAGTAATGTCAGCGTTATAATCGGCGCTGCCCAGCCAAATCGTCTGACCATCAAACGCTTTCGTAATTTCAAAGGCATACGCCCGCTTGCCGAGAACAGAGCCTGCCGCGCCGGGAGTGTTCACATCCGTCCAATCACCGTAGTACCCGCTGGGTGCGCGGCTCTCCACGATGACGAACTTGCCCTCGTTGCGCTGGGTGTAATAGATATTGTCAGAACCATTTGTCTTTGAAAATGATGCCAATTGTAAAAGTATCCGCTTCCGCGCGAATTCCTACAACATTAGATCTTAGCCAA
>NZ_PSQF01000080.1:0-12556 GCF_003324125.1 Subdoligranulum sp. APC924/74
TTATCTGCGCTTTTGGCTTGGCATCTGCCGCACCTCGCTCGCCGTATCGGCACTTAGAATTATGCGGTATTGCCTTAACTGTTTGGAGCATCCACAAAAAAACGGACAAACAGAAAGCCTGCTCCTTTTTGCGGGAGCAGGCTTTCTGAAGGCTAAAAAATAGCCGAACAACAACCAACTGAGGAATCTTCAAAGAGAATCTCTCAATCAATTGCTGCCCAGCTATTTGGTGCACATTTCATATGCAATCAGGAGTAAAGCATATGATTAGCGCCTATTAGGAAAACACACTGTCAAAGGGGGTTGTAGCGGGGGTTAGCCCGCTACTGCGGTATCTTCCGTAGTGTTAATTTCAATGTACTCGGCAATCTTGCGGAGCTCGTCAGCAAATTTGAATTTCACGCTGATATTGCCGTTTTCATAGACCTTGATATAGTCCACAAGTTCAACCAAGATTTCACGGTTGAGGGCTTCAATGTTCTGATACTTCATAAAGGCTACCAGTGCGGGATGCTCATTGTCCACACCGTTTGCCAGTTCTGCGCGTTCAGCGTTCAGCCGGGTAAGCACCGCGGAAATATCAGAAGTCTGCCGTTCATAGTCAGCCTTCATATCCCGGTATTCCTGCTGGGTGATTTCACCGTCTTTCCAGTCCTGATAAAGAGATTGCTTGTAGCGTGTTATCTTTGTCAGTTCCCGCTCTTTTGCAGCTATCAGATCGTCCAGTCGGTAAGACTGGCTTTTTTTGATTGGAGCGGAATTGATCTGCGTGACGATTTCCGAGTAGGAAACAGCCAAATGTACCTGATGCTGTACAGCGAACAAAACAGCAGCCTCCAGCCGTTCATGCTTGATTGAGTGCATGGTGCAGGCTGTCCGGGAACGGTTCTTGTAGGTTGAGCAAGAATAATATACATTGTTGTTCTTGCCAACGCATCGGGTAATGGCCCGCCCGCAATCGGCACATTTCAGAAAGCCGCTGAATAAATGTACCTCACGGCCTTTCGGGGAAGTACGGGTATCACGCTGTAAGAGAGCCTGTACCTTGTCGAAAGTTTCATAGTCGATAATGGCCTCATGCGTTCCAGCCACTTCCACCCATTCCTCGCGTGGAACAGCTTCAATCTGGTGTACCTTGTAGCTTTTCACCCGGCTTCGGCCTTGGGCTAAATCCCCGGTGTAGGTCGGATTGGTAAGAATGGAGTGGATCATGCGGACTCCCCACATAGGATCGTCATACCCTCTTGTCGAAACAGGCAAGCCCTTTTGTACCTTGTAAGCCGAGGGGCTCGGTACGCCGTGTTCGTTCAGGTACAGCGCGATAGCACGTTTTGATGACCCTTGAATAAGCATTGTGAAAATGAGTTTGACATTTTCAGCAGCATCGGGATCAACAATCAGCCTGTGCTTGTCCTTTGGGTGCTTTACATAGCCGTAAGGAGCAAATGCTCCGATATACTGGCCGTTGCGCCGTTTGTAATCAAATACCTGCCGGATCTTTTTGGAAGTCTGATAGCAGTAATTATCGTTCATCACGTTTGTAATGGGAACGATGATATTTGAAACGCTGTCGGGGTTCTTGTAGCTGTCCACATTCTCAGCAAGGCTGATAAAGCGAACACCCATTTGAACAAACAGGTTATCGATCAAACTTCCGGCATCGCTATAATTTCGTGCGAAGCGGGACAGGTCTTTTACTATAACGCAGTTGATTTTACCACTCATGACATCCGCCAAGAGCCGTTGAAAATCTTCACGGTTGGCGTCCGTTCCAGTATGACCATCATCCACATATTCCGTGATGCTTTCAAACTCGTCAATGTTGCGTCGGTAAAAATCGTTCAGTAGGTCACGCTGGTTCTTTACGCTGTTGCTATCGTCTTTTCCTTTTTTCAAATCTTCCTTTGAAAGCCGGATATAGATGCCCAGCCGCCAGCGGCGGATTGTGTAAGAGGGAGAGAAACTCTGCTGATACCCTCTGTTTTTTGCTCGTGCCATTGTTCCTCCTTCCCTATCACATTACACTTATATTATAACTCTGTCCGGGGAGGACAACAAGGATGCCTCCACTTCGGGACACTTTGTCTCGAAGAAGCAAAACGAGCTGTAACCGAAGTTACAGCCCGCTTCTTTGCCGCAGCAGGAAATCCGTCAGCTTGTCTTGGAGAGATGGCCCGCTTTCAGCAAATTCAATTTTCACGCCAACACCACCGATGCAAAAGCAGTATGGATTTTTGACAGTCTGCAAAAATCGAGAGATGCGCTCCTTTCGGGAAAGCGCATTGTCAAAGGTCATACCGCTCACATCAGGCAGGGACTCGGCAGCCACCGCGCCAATGTCAACGCTTCTCATTTGTTCAAGTTTCTGTGTAGTTAATTTCACGGTAAACCTCCTTCGCAGATTGATAGAACGCCTCCCGCTGTTTGGTGGGGAAACGCAACAGGCCAGCACCACCGGGATGCTGGCCTGTTGCCTTACTCCACCTTGGGACACTTTGTCTCGAGGTTCATTATAGTTTTTGAATATTAGAGAGTGCCGCACATATTTACTTGGCCTGTCCAAAGACAATCGTTATTTTCTGTGCGGCGATCTCAACGCAAGTAAAGCGACAAGCCCGGAGGAACAGGCAGCCAACCTGTTCAGCGCCGGATCATGGCCTTGGGATGGCCGGGCCCATTTACAGTGTTGGTGTTGTTCGCTCAATCTCTTTTGGGAAATGTCACCGCGCACCCACCGTCTGGCTCCACGTACTTACTCAGGGTTGCCGTTATTCCCTTGCGTTAGGAAGAAAACCTCCTCTCATAAACCGAGACATTTTTTCATCAATTCCAAGTGGGTTAAGAAGAAAAAATCAAAAAGTTTTTTTCATGCGTTCAAGGCCACGCTTGATCGACTGGCGAATAGACTCCTCATGTACGCCCTCGGCCTCGGCAATTTCCTTAATCGACTTGCCAAGAATGATATGTGCGTCAATTCTACGGCCTTGGATCTCCGGCAGAGAATTGAGAGCGTTCCACAGACGAAGAAAGGTTTCCATCCGTTCAAGGAGCTCCTGCGGGGTCGGCTCATGCAGGCAAGCGGAATACTCAATCCCGTCATCGCAGTCCAGAGAATACTGCGCCTTGTGCCGGGAAAGCCGCCGCTGGTAGGCCATTTCATAACGGGCATCGGCCTTGAATACCTCGGCAACCTCGTCAGAAACTTCGATAAGCTGATCCTGCGTGTACCAATAATAAAGATCTTTCAGATTGATAGTAGTCATCGTAAAATCCTCCATTTCAGTTTGTTCGGGGTTGGTCGGAAACGAAATGGAGTAATGGCGGAGAACGGCACCGCACCTCGGGACACTTTGTCTCGAAGTCTGGAAAGCAAAATACGCCTGCGCGACACAAGGCCACACAAGCGCACGAAAATATATTATCGGTTATGTACTGTTTAATTTCACATTCAAAGCCGGACTGCTCCGATGGGGGAGCTACGCTTTTTTTAACTGCTGTAGATCATGTGAGCTTTGAAAAAGCAAACAGGACACGGTAAATTAACCTCCAATCGGCTACCGTGTCCCTGCAAGTCGTCATAGGTTTGTGTAAACGCAAAGAAACGGCGGCTCTGAAATCAAAGCCGCCGTTTCAAATGGGCGTGTCAAATTGTCTGCTCTACGACGGCTTTTTTTCTTTTGCCGTCGTCCGGCAGAGTATTATTCAATATTTAATTCAATGTTTCCAGTGAAATTCTCACATTCAATGCCAATATAATTTCCACCATCAGGAAGTGTAATTGTGTCACTATAAGTTCCGGTTGCCTCAATCAACGTGACTGCTTCATCAGATCCAGAAATCCAAAATACTTTTGCAGTACCTTCCGTAATCTCCAAGGTGCAATCAATGGACAGCTCCTTACCGGCTTCTCTCTTTATGGAAGTTCCTCCGAACAAATACTCTGTACCTGAAAAGTTCGCATAATCAGCCGTATAAGTCCCTGTATAATCATCAATTCCTTTTTCTTTTTCCCCTTGCAGTGACGATTTCCCTGTCAGTTCTATGGAGCCCGCAGATTGAACAATGTTATTGTAATGATTGAGAATTTCGTCTTTTGAACAGCCAGCAAGCATAAAACTTCCCACAAGGACGAATGTTAATGCTAAAACTATTTTCTTCATAAAATCATCACCAGCCTTTCTTTGGAGCTACCTTTTTGGCCTTTTTCTTTGTTTGGGTTGCTTCTCGTTCTTTCATGCACAAAATCAAGATGGCAGAAATAACCACAGCAAGCGCAAGACTGCAAGAACAGGTTCCGATATTCCAGTTGACTGCGGTATCATAGCTACGGTAGCCTACCATTCCAAGACTTGCGGTAATCGGATAAAGGTTTGCTAATGTCATATTTCCTGCGGCAAACATCCCTCCATATCCATAGACAAAAGCAATGATTACACCGACTAAAAAGCTGCCTGCCCTCCGACAAGTAAGAGCGATAATCGGCAGAACCGCAAGATATAAAAAGAAATTAACCGCAGTAATCTGCAAGGCTGCTTTTAGAGCTAAGGAAATCTCAAAGCCGGGAAATCCCACAATCATTTCTGCTATGATTGTAAACAGACTGCATATCAGCCCGAAAATAATAGACAATACGCCGCACACAATCAATTTTCCGGTCAACAGTTTCTTAAAAGAGATCGGCACAGTCAGAATATTTTTCAATGTGTCATCCGTCTGCTCACGAGAAATCATATATCCAGCAATTAGGCTGATACACATCGGAAAAATCATGGACATATTGTTTTTGATGACCTGTTCTGTAAGATAGGCAAAATCCCAAACGGAACCATCATTCGCCATAGAGGTAAACAAGGTCAGCAGGACGGATAGGAGCATGAGTGCAACGCCCGCCCAAAGGACAAACTTTCCGTTTGCGTCTCGAATACGGTTGCCGTCCTCGTCCAGCTCATACACCCGGCGTTGCTTTAGCCCCCATTTGCCGTTCTGCTCGATGGGGCGGATAGGGCAAAGCACATGAAAATGTGGATTGGGTATGCCGCCGTCCTCACGGTCTGGCTGGTGTACGGCGAAGTCAACCACCATGCCCCGGCTCACAAAGTTCTCCAACAAAAATTGCCTTGCAAGAGCGATGTTTTCCTCAAGGGAAAATTCATTCTGCAAGGCAATGTCAAAGCTGTATGCAAGCTGGGCGTTCTTTCCACGCTCGGCTTTTTCCACGGCGTTCCATAGGGTCTGGCGGTCTGCGTATTCGGGCGGTGCATGGGACGGCAGGAGAATGTCAGAGCAGATCACGCCGCCCTTTCTGGTGTAGTCGCTGTATTCGCCGTAATACTCGCTATACAATCGCTCCCCGGCACGGTAGGCGGCAGAAGCGATAGCGGACTGTCCTGCGCTTCGCTTAGTCTGCGTGACGCTCAGATGAAATAGTGCCATCGGCTTTCAACTCCTTTTCTCTGTTCGCTTGGTTGGTGTGAGTAATCGCCATGTGACGGACGGCTCGCTGGACTTCGGACAGAGAAAAGATGTGTTCCATCAGCTCTGTCATTTCGGTGCGTGTGAGATCTTTGACCTCCGGGGCAAGACTCTCAACCGTGCCGCCCAGATTGCAAAGGCGGTGGGTGCGCTTGGTGCGTTCGCCTTTCTCCAGATACTTCTTTCTATTCTCAAGACGCTCCAGCTTGTGCTGTTCCTGTGCAAGCTGCGTCTCGGCTTGCTCCTTTTCGGCTTGGAGCTGGTCGAGGGTTTTCGGTTTTGTCATTGTAATTGACCTCCTTTTTTGATTTTGGGGATAAAAAAAGACCGTCAACTTTTCGCATAGTGCGACCAGTCAACGGTCAGTTTTTCGGTATTCAGTTGTTGTGTTCAGTTCGGTAAATTGAAGTTGGTCAAAGTTGTTGGCGAAGATATTCCACAACATTTCCATTCGTATCATAGAAACAGATGTTTCCTACATTGAGGGGCAGGACAATGGCGAAAGGCTTGCCACTATCAATATCAATCACCTGAATGCCGTTGCCATCATCTACTTCAAGTCGAACAATATTTTGGGTATTCATTGAGATAAATGCCCTTTCGTTATTTCCCTCAACAACAAACTCTGCAATGTAATCATCAACCTCAACTATATCTCCACCACCACGGAAGAAATATCCAAAAGACAAGCCAGGGCGATTTACATAGACAGAAAAAGTGTGGTCTGTCTTGTCCTGTGGGTAAGAAATAAATGCAGCCATTGTGTCGGAAATGCTTCCATCAACAATCCAATCATCCAAAATTTTTTGAGATTGGCGAATGTCTGCTTCTAAACTGTTTGCGGTTTTACCAATGTCATTGTTTGCATAAAGGAAACCGAAAACCAACACACAAGCCAAAATAACACCCAAGAGGATTATGGGTAATTTCTTTTTCATAGAATCACACTCCTTTATCAAATTAAGATTCTTGATTTTCAAACTTGCTGGCGGCGAACGGTTTGTCAAAACCGTTTGCGGACGGCAAGTCCACAGGGGATAGCCGCTTTAGCGGCGCAAGGGGGTGTAGCCACCTTGACGGAACGAAGTGACGCAACATTCTCGGTCATGCAGTTTTCTTCTGCTGACGGAGAATGAAGCTCCGCAGGACGCACTACTCTCGACAGAGAGTATAGAAGTGCGCCCTTTAGTTCCTAAAGGGCTTTTCTTCTGACCCAAATTACATAAAATGTAGATCAAGACATTTCTAAGAGGTACTCTCAGATTTTCACAACATAAGGTTCATCTTCAATAATACCCTGATCGTGGGTAACAATGATAACCGTTTTACCTTCTTCATTGAGTTCGTGCAATAACCTCATAACAATATCTCTATTTTTCTTGTCAAGTGAGCCAGTAGGTTCATCTGCCAAAACAACAGAACATTTTTTCATCATAAGACGAGCTAAAGCAACTCTCTGTTGTTCACCACCGGAAAGCTGATAAACTTTTTTGTTAACTTCCTTTGATAACCCCACACGATTAAGAGCTTCTTTAAGTGATACTTTAGTTCGGCTTGATTTTTTAATCAAACTTAAATTTTCTTTAACTGTCTTATTTTCAAGCAGTGCAAAATTCTGAAAAAGAAACCCCACTGTATCCGCAAAAAAACTGTTTTTATTTTTAAGCCGGGTAATATTCAGCCCTTCGATTATGATACTGCCGCTATCCGGCTTTTCGATACCACCAATCATATTGAGCAAAGTGCTTTTTCCACTGCCGCTATCCCCGCTGATTACTACAAAACTTCCATCCGGAATTTCCAAATTAAAGTTGGAGAAAATTATTTTCTCTCCAAATGCTTTATTTAAGCCACGAATTATAATCATAAACATCCACCTTTCAAGGACTTTGAGATATTTGTTTTTTCAACCCACATAACATTTGTGAAAATGATTGCCATTTCAATAATGGTGAGCAATGCTCCAACCAGTAAAGCAATCCCGACACTTGCGTTAGATATAAAAAGCGAAACAATGCAAATCAATATCACAACGGCTATATTTTCTAAGAGATTAACGGAAATAAATCTTTTGTGCCTTTCATAAAAGCGATAGCCCAAAACCTTTTTGAGGGAGATTTCCATCGCATTAAGTCTAAATTCCATTTTCACTTCAGATATGATGATAGCGATATCTAACAGCAATACTAATACGCAAAGAGAGCTTATAAAGCCAATCAGTTTCACGAGAAAACTATGACTATAAGTATAATCCTCCCCGACATTCGTCAGCATAAAATAGTGTGGACCAAGCTGTTCTGCATATTTTTTCGCAGCATTACGAATTGTGCTTTCATCGCATCCGTAGATCACCTCACCATTATATGTTCCTGTTTCGATATAACTTCCATTCAAAGCAACAGCCTCATTTGCCTGATAAATAACAATCGGATTTGTTGCTCTTGACAATCCGTCAATAGCCTCTTCTCTGTTCGAATTGAGATAATAAAATTGCTCTCTGCCAGAATATTCTTTATAAACAACACGCAGTTCTTCTGCATTTTGGGTAAGAGAGTCAATTTCCTCTTTTGCGATATCTTTGTATGATTCCGCATTTTTTCCCTTTGGCACGAAGACCACGATATCCTCTTTTTCATCATCTTCAGTAAGCATATCAGAAAACCCTTGCAGCATATCTCTGGCATTATGATTTACAAAAATATAATTATCCGTATCGCTTATCCGGCTGCCTATGCAGACCACCGGATTTATAGTGTTGTATTCATTTTCGTAAAGGTCATTCCAAAATTCGCTCTCTTTGGATTCCTCCTCATTTTCTTCAAAAGGAGGTTCAATCTGCATAACTCCAAAATAGTAATCATTATAATGATTTTCTAAAAGAGTAGTGTTTGTAAGTAAATTACCTTGAATGCTACTGAGATTTGTAGTTATTGTAAAAATCGTCATAGCAGTAGCAAATACTTTAAGACCGTTCAGAAGATAAAACATACCTTTTTTATCTGAAGCATTGGCAAAGGCTTTTTTTACATCAAAGCGGACAAAAGCAGCATAAGGAATTACGGAAAGAACTGCTCCGGCACAATACACTGCCAAAATGAGATGATCTTCATACGCTCCCGATATAAATTGAGAAACAAGCAACTTTGCTAAGACGAATAATGCAGCATATGAAATCATATCAGCCACTACAGCTTTTAGAGCAATCACAGCAGCATTTTCGCCCAGAGAAGCTCGTACAACTACTTCCTTTTGTCTGCGTATCACCTCAATCATATTAAGTACAATCATCAATATGGCAACCAGGCCCCAAACAATGAACATCATATCAGTTTCGGTTGATTGCCAAAACTCTGGCTGCGATATAGAATATTCTTTTGCCAAATCTTGATATGTGGCAATAATGTCATCATCGTCACCGATATAGCTGACCATTATTTCCTGTCCATTGCCTGTGTTTTTTGCTTCTCTAAAATCTTCAAATTCTATTACGGTGATTCCGCCTATCAAAGCCGTATATGTTTTTTCCTCAATATCCATTGTGCTTTTAAGACTATCCCGAACAACGGTATCATCACCATAAATATAAAGTCTTGTCTGATAATTAGAAACTCTCTGATTAAAAGTCGAAAAAATATGAACACCATGCTTCTCAGCTGTATCTTCTGCATTGGCTAAAAATGAATCCATATCGTCATTAGTAGTTGTGTATCTGGACGATAAATAATAAGCACCATTAAAGTTCCAGAGCATATTTTGATATACTTCAGCTTGCATAACAAAAGCAAAAATAATCGTAATCAACAGCAATATATTTCTTATATGTTTCATTTAAAATTCTTAAACCTCCTTTGAATAGGTAACAGACACACGATTGCCCAAAATACTAATATGGATTTTTTCATACAACCACATTCTCTTGTTAGATTCTAATTTTCCGTTTTCTTTATTCGCATAAATTATACCATAAAACTTGTGAACAATTCTACCGCAACTTTGGACTATATGAGAAAAGTCCGAACAGTTTTCTGCCCGGACTTTCTCGCTCAATCATAAATCAATTCCGCTTTCACAATCTCCTCTGCCTGTGCCTTGCAAGCGTTCATCTGCCGCACCCATTCCATTTGTTTTTCAGCTTTCAGTTGCTCTGTCACGCCGTACTGCTTTGCCAGCTCTGGCACGATCAGTTCCATGCGGCTTCGTGCCGCTTCGTCAATCTCGGCGCAATGCTCAAAGAGCTTGTCGGATAGCGCCAGCTCATTGAACAGTATCGGGCGGTGCATTTCCAAATACGCTTTGCGAAGTCTGCCGTAGTGTCCGAGGGGCTTTGTCTTGCGGATAACGATGTTCGGGATAAGGTAATCTCCGTTCTGTGTGTAAGTGATATTCATGCTGATTGCACTCCTTTCATCGGCTCTCTCTGCGGTAAACTGCTGACGGGAACGAACACGCCCTTTGCAATGTCCTCTGCACGAATGGCGGCTTTCTTGGCTTCGATTTCTGCCTTTTTTCTCCCCTTGATTTTGTCCTCGTATCGCTTCTGCGCTCCGCTGGCTTTCCGCTTCAAGTAGTTCTGATGAAGCCTGTCCTTGCGTTCCTCACGCTTGCGGATTTCCTCTAATTCCTCCGGGGTAAGCTCCACTTCGCCAAACGCCGGTGGAACAAATCGCCCAACAAAATTGAAGTAAATCTCGACCTCCTGTGTGGTCTGTATACTGCCTTTGCGGTCACGCTCATGCACAAGGATTTTCTCGATAAACTCATTGAGCATGGCAATGGTCAGCTTGTCGAAGTTCTCGTATTTGTCAATCAGAGCGATAAAACGGTCAGCGTCCTTTTCGTGCGTTTCATAGCTCTTGATAGCCTTTTCCAGAACAGAGATTTCAGCGGTAAGCTCGGACTGTTCCTTTTCGTATTGAGCGTCCAGAGTGGCGTATCTGCTATCGGACAGCTTGCCTAAAATGTTGTCCTCATAGATTTTGCAGAGCAGGACTTCCAGCTCGGAAACTCTCTGCTTTGCTGTGGCAAGGCGTGTACGCTGTTTCCTGACCTCTGTGGTCTGCTGGCTGGACTGCGCTTCCTGCACCACACGGACAAACTCGGCTCGGTCATGCTTGGCATACTCGGCAATGGCTTTCAGCATTTCAGAGACAAGGGACAGTACCACATCTTCATTGATACGGTGCTGGGTCTTGCAGAGCTTTCCAACTGGGACTTTGCTGTATTGGGAACAGGTATATTGAGAAATGCGCTTGCCGTTGTTGGTGCGGTGGACATACATCTTGCCGCCGCAATCGGCACAATAGAGCAAGCCCGTGAGGGGAGCTGCTTCGCCCCAGCCGTCCGGGTAGCGTCTGACATTTCCACGGATTTTCTGCACAAGGTCAAAGGTCTGCTGGTCAATGATAGGCTCATGGGTATTCTCAAAAATTGTCCATTCGTCCTCCGGGACATAATGGCTTTTCTTGTCCTTGAAGTGCTTTCGGGTCTTGAAATTGATGGTGTGTCCCAGATATTCACGCTTTTCAAGAATGTTGCAGATGGTGGAAGAACCCCAGCCGTACACATCTTTGAAAGTCTTGTTTTTGTTCACGCCCTCGCCGTGTTGGGCAAGGTAAGCAGACGGAATAAGCACCTTTTCCGATTTCAGTTTGCTGGCGATCTGATACGGACCGTAGCCGTCAATCGTCATGGCAAAGATGCGCTTGACCACATCAGCGGCTTCGGGGTCAACCAACCATTGGTCTCTGGCTTCGTTCCAGAGATAGCCGTAAATGACCGTGCCTGTGAGGTGCTTGCCGGACTTGCCTTTTGACTGGAAAGTGGAACGGATTTTACGGCTGGTGTCTCTGGCGTAATACTCGTTCATAATGTTGCGGAAAGGGGTAAAATCATCGTCCCCTCTGGCACTGTCCACGCCGTCATTGATGGCGATAAGGCGAACGCCACGCTGACGCAAGATTTCCATAATCTGACCGACTTTCAGATAGTCACGACCCATGCGGCTCATGTCCTTGATACACAGGTACTCCACATTCCCGGCTTCCACTTCTTTCATCATTGCTAAAAATCCGGGACGGTCAAAGCAAGTACCACTAATACCATCGTCCGTGAAATGGACAATGTTTGTAAAGCCCTGCCGTGCGGCGAACTCCTCCAACATAGCCTTTTGATTGGAAATGGAATTGCTCTCACGCTGTTGGTCATCATCTTTGCCAAAGTCATCACGGCTCAGTCGTTCGTACAGAGCTGTGATTTTCTCATTTTTTCTCATAACTTGCGCTCCTTTCTTCGATTTTGGGTTGTGTGTTCTAAGAGACTTCCCAACTGCTTGATTAAGAAGTCTTTTAGAGCATACAACACCGCTGGCCAATTTGTACTTTTTATATTGTTTGACCGCGAAGCAATCCGGCTTACGCTTTTCGAGCCCGGCAAACATATAGTCCACCGCGTTCATAAAATCCTCGTCATCCTCCTTGACCTCCATGCCGGAAATCATATCCACAAGGGTATTCATGTTCCGATCCTCGGCAGGTCCCTCGAAAATGATGTAGGCAATCAGGGCGCAGTACAAAAGCGTTTCCGATTTTGTCCAGAATGGATCGCCTTCCTTGCCTTCGCCCTTGGTGTTGGAAATCAGAGCATCCACGAATTTCAGAATATCGGCCTCGTTGCGGATATACGCCAGCGGGTTATAGTGCATGGATTTTGAAAAATCTATGCTGTTGAATACCTTGATTTTGTACCCGCGTTTTTGCAGGAAACCCCCGACCTGTCCCAGCACACCACCTTTCGGATCGACCACCACATAAGAGGAATGAGCCTGTAAAAGCTGGGGCGTAAGCCAGAAGCGGGTTTTGCCGGAGCCGGACGAGCCGATAATGCAGCAATTCAGGTTTCGGGCATTTGCGGGGATTTTCGGACGGGTGTTCATCGTGAGAAACTCTGTCCCGGTCAAAATCACGTTGTTTTCAAACTTCGGATCAACAAACGGTTTGATGTCTTTTTCCGTTCCCCATGAAGCGTTTTGTCAAGTGCTTTTTTGAGTTATTGACGCAAATTATCGTGAAAGTGCGAAAGTGCAAAG
>NZ_PSQF01000081.1:0-12339 GCF_003324125.1 Subdoligranulum sp. APC924/74
TTTCTGTCATGTACGATATTTTACCGGTGACGTTTTCCGTCAGAAATCATCACCGCCGAAATCATCCGAACCAAAGTCGTCTGAACTAAAGTCATCAGAATCAAGGTCGTCCGAATCGAAGTTGTCCTCATCGTTATCGAACTCATCCATGAGCGCCTTACGGTTTTCCTCTTCTTCCCGGATACGATCCATTGCCAGAGAATAGTGAACATATCCGTCAACGCCCTTACCGTAGACCCCGAAATCCATATCCTTCAGCATAGTAGTTACCTCCGCTTTGTATTGGGGAAGGGAACTGCTCCCTTCGATACTTCTATTATAAATCATGGCCTGTCCTATAATTCGGACTTTGAACACATGACGCGAAATTATACAATTCTCTGCTTTGATACAAACAAGCGCTCTCTGTAAATTCACCTTAGATGATTGCAGAGAGCGCTTGTTAGGGCAATACCGCATAATTTATTTTTACCTGTCTTGTCCCTTCGGAACGAACCAACAAGAATTTCTTGTGAGTTGCCTCATAGTCCAGCTCACCGTTTTTGTATATTCCATCGATCCTCACCTTCACCATCGACTTTGAAACCGCCAAGCGTTACCATGAAGCCAACAAGCTGCCCCACCAGTTCCGCCGTGCAGCGTGAACCGACCTGACCGTGGAGGTCTATCTGTGATGGTTCTGGAAAGCAGCTCCGTGTTAAACGCAATTCATCTCATACATGAGCAAACAAATAAGGCCCACCGCCAAAATTGACGGTGAGCCTTATTTTATGCTCGTTTTTTAACGATAACTCGCTATAAAAGCCTTATGCTCTCGGATTTTTAATAGCAGCCTGAGCAGCGGCCAGACGTGCGATGGGAACGCGGTACGGAGAGCAGGAAACGTAATCCAGGCCAACGTTGTGGCAGAACTCAACGCTGGAGGGGTCGCCGCCGTGCTCGCCGCAGATGCCCAGACCCAAGTTGGGGTTGGTTGCGCGGCCGTCATGGGCAGCCATCTTAACCAGCTTGCCAACGCCGATCTGGTCCAGATGCTGGAACGGATCGCTCTCGTAGATCTTGGTATCATAGTAAGCGGTCAGGAACTTAGCAGCATCGTCACGGCTGAAGCCGAAGGTCATCTGGGTCAGGTCGTTGGTACCGAAGCTGAAGAAGTCAGCTTCCTTAGCGATCTCACCTGCGGTCAGGGCGGCACGCGGGATCTCGATCATGGTGCCAACTTGGTACTTCATGTCAACGCCAGCGTCAGCGATCAGCTTGTCAGCAGTCTTGACGATGACGTCCTTGACGTACTTCAGCTCCTTCACTTCGCCAACCAGGGGCACCATGATGTGCGGGGTGATCATCTTGCCGGTCTCAGCAGAAACCTTGATGGCAGCCTTGATCACAGCATTGGTCTGCATCTCGGCAATTTCCGGATAGGTAACGGCCAGACGGCAGCCGCGATGGCCCATCATGGGGTTGAACTCATGCAGGCTGACAACAACGTTGTTCAGCTCTTCGGTGGTCATGCCCATATCCTTTGCCAGGGCTTCGATATCCTCAGCCTTGGTGGGCAGGAACTCATGCAGAGGCGGGTCCAGATAACGGATGGTCATCGGACGATCGCCCATGATGCGGTACATAGCGGTAAAGTCAGCTTCCTGGAACGGCTCAACCTTAGCCAAGGCAACCTTGCGCTCTTCAACGGTACGTGCGCAGATCATCTCACGCACAGCAGCAATACGATCCTCAGCGAAGAACATATGCTCGGTACGGCACAGGCCAATGCCTTCAGCGCCCATATCGACAGCGTTCTGTGCATCGCGCGGGTTATCGGCGTTGGTCATAACCTTCATCTGGCGTGCTTCGTCAGCCCAGCTCATAAAGCGCTTGAAGTTAGCGTTCTCGGTGGAAGCGACGGTAGCGATCTGGCCTTCGTAGATGTTGCCGGTAGAGCCATCAATGCTCATCCAGTCACCCTCATGGAAGGTGTGGCCGTTAATGGTGATAACCTTTGCATCGTAATCGATAGCAACATCGTTATCATTGCCGCAGCCGGAAACACAGCAGGTACCCATGCCACGTGCAACAACAGCTGCGTGGCTGGTCATGCCGCCGCGGACGGTCAGGATGCCCTGAGAAACCTGCATGCCGACGATATCTTCGGGGCTGGTTTCCAGACGGACCAGAACGACCTTCTTCCAAGCTTCGTCCTTGACCTTCTCTTCAGCATCTTCAGCGCTGAAGACAACGCGACCGCAGGCAGATCCCGGAGAAGCGGCCAGGCCCTTGCCGATTGCTTCAGCAGCCTTCAGGGCAGCAGCGTCAAACTGCGGGTGCAGCAGGGTATCCAGCTGCTTGGGCTCAACGCGCAGTACAGCGGTGCGCTGATCGATAACGCCCTCATCAACGAGGTCGCAGGCGATCTGCAGAGCAGCCTGTGCGGTGCGCTTGCCGTTACGGGTCTGCAGCATAAAGAGCTTGCCATCCTCGATGGTGAACTCCATGTCCTGCATATCCTTGTAGTAGTTTTCCAGGCGGGTTGCGATCTCAACGAACTGATCGTAAACCTCAGGCATTTCCTCGTGCAGCTTGCTGATCGGGGAAGGAGTACGGATGCCGGCAACGACATCTTCGCCCTGAGCATTGATCAGGTACTCGCCCATCAGCTTCTTTTCGCCGGTAGCGGGGTTACGGGTGAAAGCAACACCGGTGCCGGAACGCATGCCGGAGTTACCGAAAGCCATCTGCTGAACGTTGACAGCAGTGCCCCACTCGTAGGGGATTTCGTTCATCTTGCGGTAAACGTTGGCGCGCGGGTTATCCCAAGAACGGAAGACGGCCTTGACAGCGCCGATCAGCTGTTCTTTCGGATCCTGCGGGAACTCTTCGCCCTGCTTCTCCAGGTAGATGGCCTTGAACTCCTTGACGAGTTCCTTCAGGTCCTCAGCGTCCAGCTCGATATCCTGCTTAACGCCCTTGCGCTCCTTCATAGCGTCGATACGCTCTTCAAAGAAGCTCTTGCCCAGCTCCATGACGACATCAGAGTACATCTGGATGAAGCGGCGGTAGCAGTCATATGCAAAACGGGGGTTAGAAGTCTTCTTTGCCAGACCTTCAACAGCCTGGTCGTTCAGGCCCAGGTTCAGGATGGTATCCATCATGCCGGGCATAGACTGACGTGCACCGGAACGAACGGAAACCAGCAGCGGGTTCTCGATATCGCCGAACTTCTTGCCAGTCTGCTCTTCCAGGATTCCCATGTACTTGAAGATGTCAGCCTTGATCTCATCGTTGATCTCACGGTTGTCAGCATAGTACTGGGTGCAGGCTTCGGTGGTGATGGTGAAGCCCTGAGGAACCGGCATGCCGGCATGGGTCATTTCTGCCAGACCAGCGCCCTTGCCGCCCAGAATGTTCTTCATGGTCGTCTGGTCGCCGCCAAATGCGTCATGGCCCTCTTTGAACAAATACAAAAACTTCTTGCTCATAGGTTACCTCCAACAAAATTACGGTTTCTTCCCGGTGTGCCGCGCACACCCGCAAAATAAGAATTTTCTCTCTTGCAAAGTCCATTATAACAGACTCAGCCCGGAATTTCCAGTACATTGTTAAATAAATGGCGAATATTTTCGCCGAAAATCTTACAAAGTTTTGGGGTCAGGCTCTTGCAATTTGACCAAAAATGCGGTAAATTATAATGGGTGAGAAGTTGGGAAATATTATTTTATTACATCCTGCAACACTTTTTTCAATTCATCCCGCCCCGGCAGGCTTCAGCCCTGTTCCGGGGCTTTTTTGTAGGGCCGTATACTCTTTTGGCCCAAAACAGAAAGGGGTATTTTTATGTCCGAAGCGAAAGCCAAATACCTTGCCGCCAAAGCGGCCTTTGAAGAAACTTTTGAAAAGCACCTGCAGAACGGTGTGGAGTTCATCAGCGACCAGGTTTTTATTGACCCCGAAGTTGAGATTGCACCCGGCGCAGTGATCCTGCCGGGCTGCATCCTGCGCGGCAAAACCGTCATCGGGGCAAACTGCGTCATCGGCCCCAATACCTTATTGGAGAACACCATTGTTGAGGCCGGTTCCACCGTGAACGCCAGCCAGTGTTATGACAGCCATCTGGGCCCCAACAACAAGATTGGCCCCTTTACCCATGTGCGCACCGGCACCGTGACGGATGAGGGCGTGCACCTGGGCGCTTATGTGGAAACCAAGAACGCCAACTTTGCCGAGGGCAACACTGTCAGCCACCTGACTTACATTGGCGATGCCGATGTGGGCAAGTACTGCAACTTTGGCTGCGGCACCGTAACCTGCAACTATGACGGCGAGGGCAAGTACCGCACCACCATCGGCGATTATGCGTTCATCGGCTGCAACACCAACCTGGTGGCGCCGGTCAAGGTGGGCAGCCGCGCCTTTACCGCTGCCGGTTCCACCATCGGCCACGATGTGCCGGACGGTGCCCTGGGCATTGAGCGCGCCAAGCAGGCCGAAGTTGCCGCCTGGGGCGCCAAGAAGCTGGAAAAATACGTTGCCAAAAAACAGAAGCTGGAAGCTGAAAAGAAAAGCGACTGATGCCCCCTGACCTGCTGCAAGGAGGATTGCTGCCATGGCCATTTTGGAACGCACCCTGACCGGGGATTTTACCACCATCCTGACCGAGCTGGACGCTGTTGTAAAACAAAGTGTTTCGGCCACGCTGGAAGGTTCCAGTGATTTCAACTTCAGCACCGGCCGCTGTGCCGTGCGGGTATACGAACGCTACAGTGCCATTGGCAATGGCCGTGTTACCATGAGCCTGACCCTGCTGGAAGCTGACGGGCAGATCCGGCTTTCCGCCATCACATCCGGCGGCAGCCAGGCTGTGTTTTTCAAGGTCAACACCTTAGGTGCAGAATCCTTCCTGGATACCATCCGGGACACAGTGGAACGCTTTGCCCCTGGTGCACACTAAAATCACAAAATTACTATAAGGATTTTTACTATGGGACTATTTGGAGGTGGTTCCGGGGCAGACTGGCTGATTGCCGGTCTGGGCAACCCGGAGCCGAAATATGACGGCACCCGCCACAACACCGGTTTTGCCGCGCTGGATGCGTTGGCCGAAGCCTGGGGGTGCGAGATCAACAAAAGCAAATGGCAGGGCCTTTACGGCATTGCCCAGGTGGACGGCCGCAAAGTGATGCTGCTAAAGCCGCTGACCTACATGAACCTGAGCGGCCAGAGCATCGCCCCCGCCGCGGCATTTTACAAGATCCCGCGCAACCACATTATTGTGTTGTGCGATGACATTGCACAGGAGCCGGGGCACATCCGCATCCGGCCCTCCGGTTCTGCTGGCGGGCACAACGGGCTAAAGAGCATTATCGCTTCCACCGGCGGCGAGGATTTTTACCGCATCCGCATTGGCGTTGGCGCCAAGCCGCGCCCGGATTATGATCTGGCTGACTGGGTGCTGGGCAAGTTCCCGCCCGATGACGCCAAGCTTGTGACCGGCCGCCACACCGACGTGGAAGCCGCCTGCCGCCTGTTGATGGCCGGCAAGCTGGGCGAAGCGCAGAATAAATTCAACCACTGAGCGCGGATAGGCGTTCCGTAGGGGCGCACAGTGTGCGCCCCTTCCTGTTTTCTGTGTAAGATGCCCGCAAAGGAAGTGTTCTCACTTCAAATTTGCAATCCATCATTACACGGGATGTGGTTTAATGGAACACCTGCAGGGGTGTGCGCACTGTGGAAAACTTTGCCGATGGTGATAAACGCTGCAAATGATTTGTAGGGGACGATGCTCGTCATCGTCCCGCATGACGGGTCTTGCCACATATCCCCCCCTGCATACGGCCAACGTCCGCGGGCGAACAATGTTCGTCCTCACATTCTCTACAAGATAAGAGCACAGCTTTTCCAATCATACAAATGCCAAAGCGGGCGGCCCATCTGGGCCGCCCGCCATTTGTCGTTCCATGCAACGCTTCTCTCAAAATTCACTTTGCCGTTTTGCTGCAAATATAGTACAATGGTTACGCAAAGCGCTGCTCATATCGGCGCACAAAAAGCGTATACAGCGCATAGCACACCATCAGGCAGACGGCATATACCCCGGCGAAGCACAGCCACGCGGCTGCGCCGCCCATCGCGGTGTTGGGCAGCAGCTCCAGCACCAGCGGGTGGGCCAGGTACAGCCAAAAGCTGCCCGCCCCCACAAATTCCACGGCCTGGGCGAACTTCTGATTTTCCGCCAGGCCAACGCCCTGCGGGTTCTGCACGGCCAATAGAACAAGCACCGTAAACACGCACTCGAACCCCGCCCGCTGGAAGTTGGTGAGCACTGCCAGCAGAATGCAGAACGCCCCGTATAAAAACTGCTTGTTCTCCCGCACTGCCGCAAACGCCGCCATGCCAAAGATAAAGCAGTACAGCGTCATGACCGGCGTTTTTGCGCTGAACTCGCTGATGTTGGCTTCTGCCGGGAAAGCCGCCAGACTGCTTTCAATTAAGCCGCCGATCCTGCCCTTCACCGCAAGGCAGACCACCAGCAACGCCAGCGCGCCCCAAAAGCGTTTGCACAGCCGGTACAGCCACGGGGCCAGCAGATAAAAGAACGCAAAGGCGCTCATCGTCCACAGCACGTTGCGGTTGTTCCACAGCATCCAGTTATCACTGGGCAGCCACATCTGCAAAAATACAAAGTACCGCAGGTAACCCGGCCCGCACGGCCCGCCGGGGCCAAACAGCTGGGCTGCACTGGCGCCCGCCGCCAGATAGCGTACCGCATCGAACAGCCAGCGCAGCACCAGCACCAGCCAGTACAGCGGCAGGATCCGCCGGATGCGGCGCTGGTAATACGGCAGCGGCTCCGGGTGGCGGCTCAGGCTGGCCGCGGCCAGGTACCCGCTGAGCACAAAAAACAGTTGCACCCCCTGCGCGCCAACCGCGGCGGCATCCCCCAGGCCAACTTTCTGCCCGGTATGCACGCCCAGCACCATCAGCGCCGCCAGAATACGCAGCTCATCCAGCGCTACATTTTTATGTTTTGTCATCTTTCTATATTCTGCTCCTTATTGCAGCATTATTTGATTTCTTTATTCTGCCGAACTTTTTCGATTCCTTCTTTTCAAAGAAGGGGCAAAAACTCTCGTATTACTCGTATCCTCAAAATTATACATCACCCGCCCTATCATGCGCAAGCGCAGGAGGCACCATGTTTGACGCATTGTTTACCACCACAACCGAATACAAAAAACTGAGCCACGCGCTTTCCGGCAAAGGTGCATGCGCCCTGTTTGGGCTGCCCGCATCCGGCCGCGCACAGGTGTATGCCGCGCTGTGCCGCCAGTTGGATAAGCCGCTGTGCATCGTGACCCCCGGCGAGGCCGAAGCCACCCGCTTTGCTGCTGACCTGAACACGCTGGGTATCCCCGCCGCCGTGTTCCCGGCGCGGGACTATGTGCTGCGCCCCATTGAGGGCACCGCCCGCGAATACGAGTACCGCCGCCTGGCTGTGCTGGGCGAGCTGGTAGGCGGGCGGCTGCGCGCCGTGGCTGTGCCCGCGGAAGCATTAACCCAGTTCACCACCCCAAAAGAGGATTTCTGCGCCAACACCCGCACCCTCCATACGGGGGATACTCTGCTGCGGGATGACCTGCTGGCCGCTTTGTTTGGTGCCGGCTACACCCGCCGGGCCCAGGTGGATGGCCCCGGCCAGTTCTCTGTGCGCGGCGATATTGTGGATATTTTTGCTCCCGACCAGAAAATGCCGGTTCGTATGGAATTTTGGGGTGATGAGATCGATACCCTGCACACCTTTGACCTGACCACCCAGCGCCGCGAGGATGCCATTGATAAGTTTTACCTGAGCCCCGCGCGGGAAGTTCTGTTCGGCAAGCCTGCCGATGCCGCCGAGCAGCTTCGGGCCTTTTTGGCCAAGCAGCGCGGCAAAAAGAAAACCGCCATGGCAGACTGTATGGCCGCCGATCTGGACCTGCTGGATGGCGGTGCCGTGCCGGTCAACATGGACAAATACCTGGCCGTGCGCTACCCCCATCCCGCCACCGTGCTGGATTATTTTGACGACCCGATCCTTGTGGCCGAAGAGCCTGCTTCCATCCGGGAAGCCGACCGCGCGACCGCCTACCGCCGGGGCGAGGAACTGAAATCCCTGATCCTGGACGGCGTCCTCTGCGCCGGGCTGGATAACCTGTACGCGGACCCAAGCTACCTGTGGTCCAAAACCGGACACTACCGCACCATCTGTGCCGAGAACTTTGCCCGCAGCATGCCGGATCAGCCGCTGAAAGATATCATCAACGCCCCGGCTCACGCCCTGCCTGCCTGGAATGGCGAAGTCGCCGGGCTGCTGGAGGATTTGAAACCGCTGTGCGATGCCGGTTATACCGTTACCCTGCTGGCCGGCACCGACCGTGCCGCAGCCGGTCTGGCACGCGACCTGCGCGATAAAGGCATTCTGGTTACCACCGATGCTGCAGCAGCCCCCGCTGCCGGGCTGGTGCAGGTTCTGGCGGGGCACCTTTCCGCTGGGTGCGAATTTCCGTTTGCCAAGTATGCTTTGCTGACAGGCCGTGCCTTTGGCGAAACCAGCTCCCAGAAGAAAAAGCGCAAAAAGGCCAAAGATGCCCTGAACAGCCTGACCGAGATCACGCCGGGCGATCTGGTGGTGCACCAGAACCACGGCATTGGCCGGTATGCGGGCATCCAGCGCATGGCGGTTCAGGGCGTTACCAAAGACTACCTGCGCATTGAGTACGATAAAAAAGATGTGCTGTATGTTCCCGTCACCCAGCTGGATCTGCTTTCCCGCTACACCGCGCCGGGGGATTCGGAGAATGTCAAGCTCAGCCGTCTGGGCGGGGCCGAGTGGACCAAGACCCGCAAGAAGGTGCGCGCCGCTACCGAGCAGATGGCCAAGGAACTGATTGAGCTGTACGCCCGCCGCAAAAGGGCGCACGGTCATGCCTTCCCGCCAGATGATACCTGGCAGGGAGATTTTGAGCAGCGCTTTGCCTATGATGAAACGCCGGACCAGCTTTCCAGCGCGGCGGAGATCAAACATGATATGGAGCAGCCCTGGCCGATGGACCGCCTGCTGTGCGGCGATGTCGGCGTGGGCAAGACTGAGGTTGCCCTGCGCGCCGCGTTCAAATGCGTGATGGGCGGCAAGCAGTGCGCCATCCTGGCCCCCACCACCATTCTGGCGTGGCAGCATTTCAACACGGCCATCGCCCGCATGGAGGCCTTTCCCATCCGCATCGGGCTGCTCAGCCGTTACCGCAGCGCCAAAGAGCAGAAAGAGACCATCCGCGGCCTGAAAGACGGCACAGTGGACATCGTGGTGGGCACCCACCGCCTGCTTTCGGACGATGTAAAGTTCAAAGACCTGGGCCTTGTCATCATTGACGAGGAGCAGCGCTTTGGCGTAAAACACAAGGAAAAGCTGAAAGAGAACTTTATCGGGGTGGACATGCTGACCCTTTCGGCCACGCCAATCCCCCGCACGCTGAACATGGCACTGTCCGGCATCCGGGACATGAGCACCATTGAACAGCCGCCCTTTGAGCGCCAGCCCATTGAGACCTATGTGCTGGAATATGACGATGCCATTATTGCCGAAGCCATCCGGCGTGAGCTGGCCCGCGGCGGGCAGGTGTATTACCTGTACAACCGGGTCGAAACCATTGAGCAGTGCGCCGCCAAGGTGCAAAAGCTGGTGCCGGGTGCGCGGGTCGGCATCGCCCACGGCAAAATGACGGAGGAGCAGATTTCCTCGGTTTGGCAGCAGCTGTTGGACAACGAGATCGACGTGCTGGTCTGCACCACCCTGATTGAAACCGGCGTGGATGTGCGCAACTGCAACACCCTGATTATTGAGAATGCGGACCGCATGGGGCTTTCACAGCTGTACCAGATTCGCGGCCGTGTGGGGCGCTCCAACCGCAAGGCGTATGCCTATTTCACCTTCCAGCGCGACAAAGTGTTGACGGAAATTGCCTCCAAGCGGCTTTCAGCCATCCGGGAGTTTACCTCTTTTGGTTCCGGGTTCCGCATTGCGATGCGCGATTTACAGATTCGCGGCGCGGGCAACCTGCTTGGACACAGCCAGCACGGCCACATGGAAGCGGTTGGTTACGAGCTGTATGTAAAAATGCTGAACCAGGCCATTGCAGCCGCCCGCGGCGAGCCTGCTGCGCCGGACAAGAGTGATTGCCTTGTTGACATTACGGTGGATGCCTATCTGCCGGAAAGCTACATTCCCGATGCCGCCGGGCGGATCGAAGCCTACAAGAAAATTGCGGCCATCACCACCCGTGACGATGCCACGGATGTGTTGGATGAGTTGATTGACCGTTACGGCGACCCGCCGCGCAGTGTGCAGGGGTTGGTGGACATCAGCCTGGTGCGCGTGACAGCCGCCCGCGCAGGCATTGTGGAGATCGTGCAGCGCAACGACAATTTGATTTTGTACACCGATGTTGTGACCCCGGCGCAGATGGGGGCCATGATGGATGCCATGCCGCACCGCGTGATCTACAACGCCGTAGGCCGCCCCTACATCAGCCTGCATGTCCTGCGCGGCGAGGATCCTCTCACCATCCTGCGCGATGCCGTTGCCCTGCTGCCGGGTGCGTGAGTGTTTTACGGGAGTTTTTGTTCCTTCTTTGAAAAGAAAGAACCGAAGAAACTTTATAATATATAATTATAATATAAAAAATAAAAACAACAGGCAGCGGCCCTATTTTGTGGGCTGCTGCCTGTTGTCATGTGTTGCTTTCTATGTATTTTTGCTCTGTAGGGAACGGTCTTGACCGTTCCGAAACCCATGGACAATATTCCAACAAAAGGGAAATAAGGAAAACACCCGGAACGGTCTTGACCGTTCCCTACAAATCGTTTTAAATCGCGTTACAAACCTGTAAACTCTCGGTAGGGCGGGGTCACCCGACCCCGCCGGGGCCTAATCCGATTTTTCATTAAGAATGTATAACGAACCAACAAATTTGTTGTAGGGGTGGTGTCCCCGACGCCCCGGACGGGCATAAATCTTATTGTACGGATCGTGCGGCAAGGAAGCGAACAACAGATCTCTTCAAACACTTCCGCCCCTTTTCAAATTTCTAATTTTATCATTTCCGGTCTGGGGCCAATCACACCCCCACCACGCTCCAATGCTTATCCACATGGTTCAGCACTTCGCAGCCGGTTTCGGTCACGATGACAAGGTCCTCCACGCGCACGCCAAACTTGCCCGGCAGGTATACGCCCGGCTCAATGGAGAAGATCATGCCCGGCTTTACGGTATCGGTGTTGGCGGCGCTCACATCGCCCTTTTCGTGATCGGTCTGACCGATAAAGTGGCCCAGGCGGTGGTTGAAGTACTCGCCATAGCCCGCTTTGGTGATCAGGTCACGGGCGGCGGCGTCAATATCGCACAGGCGCACGCCGGGGTGGATCATCGCTTCGGCGGCTTCGTTGGCCTGGCGCACCAGGTCATGGATGGCGGCATACTCCGGCTTCGGCTCCCCGCAGAAGAATGTGCGGGTCATATCGGAGCAGTAACGGTTCTTGCAGCAGCCCATATCGATCAGCACACACTCGCCTTTTTCCAGCACAGTATCGTCCGGCTCGTGGTGGGGGTCAGCGGCGTTTGCACCAAAGGATACGATGGTGGTAAATGCCACACTCTCGCAGCCGGCTTTCTTGTACTCGTTGTCAATGTACTCGGCAACCTGCTTTTCGGTCATGCCGGGCTTGACGTAGTCGCGCGCTTTCAGGATGGTTTCATCGTTGATGCGGGATGCTTCCTTCATCAGCATCTGTTCTTCGGCATCCTTCACGGCGCGGCAGGCATCCACGCAGTCGGAAGCCAGCACTACCGGCATACCGGGGCACAGCTCCATCAAAGGGATCAGGAACTTGGCAGGCCATTCCTTGTCAATGCCCAGAGTCTTGGTCTTATCCACCACTTCGGCGATCTGCTCCACCGGCTTGTCCGAGTCCGTGTGCCACACTTCGCGGCAGGGGGCCTGCGGCACAAAGAACAGCTTGTTCAAAAAGATGACCGGCTCGCCCTGCACCGGCAGGTACAGCGCCATCAGGCGCTCATACGGCTCCACACTGGCACCAGTCAGGTACCAGATGCTTTTGGAGTCGCTGATGATCATTTGGGTCAGGCCGTGTGCCTGCATTTCGGCGCGCACGCGCGCTACACGCTGTTCGTTCATATTATAATCCTCACCTTTCAGGTAAATTTAAGGCAACACCGCACAATTCCCGCCTTACGGCTTAAGCACCGCTCCGGCGGCTGCGGCACGGCATCTGCGTTGCCAAAATGCTCGATAA